>NZ_JAUOSJ010000017.1:0-84561 GCF_030548385.1 Agarivorans sp. 1_MG-2023
CGCGTGTAGCTCAGCTGGATAGAGTACCTGGCTACGAACCAGGCGGTCGGAGGTTCGAATCCTTCCACGCGCGCCATTTCTTTTAAATTTGAAGCTTTGCTTATTCTCATCTAGGCTTGTTTCATACCCAACGCGCGTGTAGCTCAGCTGGATAGAGTACCTGGCTACGAACCAGGCGGTCGGAGGTTCGAATCCTTCCACGCGCGCCATCTTTTTTGTTTTATTATCCATTCTCTTAATACCCCTAGATCACTATTCACCACTTATGCACCTCAAATTTCCAACTCTTGTGATCGCGATTACTACTTTTGGAGTAGTTAAGCTGCTAAATTACTAACAGTAATACGCTGTCAAGCTGCTGTGAATGGTATGTTAATCATTTGTTAAGCTTTGGGCGTTTACCCTGTATAAGAGCTAAAGTCTTGGATTATTGCGGATTTTGTCATTGATAAAATAAAGTTAACAATACCAAGGTTTTGAATAATTATTCAAAATTCAAGTTTGATTTTTGTCGTTTGACATGTAATTCTTACGCCAATCTCAAAGGATGTGGATTATATAATATGATGGATATGACTGAGGTGCTCTTAGAAGCAGCAACGTTAATGGGGGTCGGGATGATCGCCGTATTCTCGTTTTTGTCGCTATTAATTGTGGCTGTAATGGGTTTAGCTAAACTTGCACCACCTTTAGCTGACATTCCCGAACCTAGCCAAGCTTTGCCAACGTCTCCCCAACCCGCCAATAATGCCACTGTTGTCGCTGCAATTACTGCTGCTGTTCAACTGTACCGGAAGGCCCAATAACTAAAGAGGATTTAACGCAATGTCTAAACCACTTGCATTAACCGATGTTGTATTGCGCGACGCGCATCAATCATTGCTAGCAACTCGTCTTCGTATCGAAGATATGTTGCCTATTGCTGAGCAACTTGACCAAATTGGTTATTGGTCTTTAGAAACTTGGGGCGGCGCTACCTTTGATGCTTGTATTCGTTACCTTGGTGAAGATCCTTGGGAGCGCCTACGCGAACTTAAAAAGGCGATGCCTAACACTAAACAACAAATGTTGTTACGTGGACAAAACCTATTAGGTTACCGTCATTATGCCGATGATGTAGTAGAACGTTTCGTAGAACGTGCTGTTAAAAACGGCATGGACGTATTCCGTATCTTCGATGCGATGAACGACCCCCGTAACTTTCAAACAGCAGTTAAAGCGGCGTTAGATTGTGGCGCACACGCCCAAGGTACGATTTCGTACACGACTAGCCCAATTCATACCTTAGATAACTGGGTAGATTTAGCCAAGCGTTTAGAAGATATTGGCTGTCACTCTGTTGCAATTAAAGATATGTCAGGCCTGTTAAAGCCTTACGAAGCCGAAACGCTAATTAAACGTCTTAAAGCTGAAACCGATGTAGAAATTGCACTGCACTGTCATGCAACAACCGGCTTGAGCTTACCTACGCATATTAAAGCCATTGAAGCGGGCGTAGACATTATTGATACGGCTATCTCGTCAATGAGCTGTACTTACGGCCACAGTCCAACAGAAACCATTGTAGCGATGCTAGAGGGCACTGAGCGCGATACTGGCTTAGACCTTACTAAGCTAGAGTCTATTGCCGCTTATTTCCGTGAAGTGCGGAAGAAGTACGCGAAGTTTGAAGGTAGCTTAAAAGGTGTTGATTCACGCATCCTTATCGCTCAAGTACCAGGCGGCATGTTAACCAACATGGAAGGCCAGTTAAAAGAGCAAGGCGCGGCCGACAAGCTTGACGAAGTATTGTTAGAGATCCCTAAAGTACGTAAAGATTTGGGCTACATTCCGCTGGTTACACCAACCTCACAAATTGTTGGTAGCCAAGCCGTACTTAACGTTTTAACTGGTGAACGTTACAAAACGATTACTAAAGAAACAGCCGGTATTCTTAGTGGTCAATATGGTAAAGCGCCGGGCGAAATTAACGCTGAGCTACAAGCGCGCGTATTAGACGGTGCCGAAGCAATTACTTGTCGCCCTGCTGATTTACTGCAAGCAGAAATGGAGCGTCTTGAAACAGAGGTTGTTCAACACGCAAAAGACAAAGGCTTTAAATTGGCTGATGCGGTAATCGATGATGCGCTTACTTATGCCTTATTCCCACAAATTGGTTTGAAGTTCTTAGAGAATCGCGGCAATGCTGATGCCTTTGAACCTGTACCAAGCGCTGACGACGTAAAGGTTGCCGCTCCTGCTAAAGCCGGTGCAGTAGAAACTTACTCAGTGCGGGTTGATGGTCAAGTGTACAGCGTTGATGTTGGTCCTGAAGGCTCAATTGATGGTGTTAAAGCCGTTGCTCAAAGTGCACCAGCCTCCGCGCCAGTAGCGAGCAGCGCTAGTGGCAATGGTGAGGCGCTACCAGCTCCACTTGCGGGTAACATCTTCAAGGTTCTGGCTAAGCCAGGAGCCAATGTTCAAGAAGGTGACGTATTGCTGATTATGGAAGCAATGAAAATGGAAACTGAGATCCGTTCCGCTAAAACCGGGGTTGTTGACGAGGTTCTAGTTAAAGAAGGTGATGCGGTTGCAGTGGGCGAAGTCCTGCTAAGCATCGCGTAAGGGAGCCATAAAGTGGAAGGATTAATTAAGCTATGGTCTGAAACAGGCCTAGCTAACTTTGAGTTTGGTCAGCTAGTCATGATGGCGGTAGGTTTACTGTTATTGTATTTAGCTATCGTGCGTAAGTTTGAACCATTGCTGCTATTGCCAATTGGTTTTGGCGCAGTATTAGCAAATATTCCAAACGCGGGATTCAATGATGAAGGTGGTTTGCTTTACTACATCTACCATGTCGGGATTGAAACTGGGGTATTCCCATTATTGATCTTTATGGGAGTTGGCGCGCTGACAGATTTTGGTGCGCTTATCGCCAACCCAAGAATGTTGTTATTGGGTGCTGCGGCGCAGTTTGGTATTTTCGCTACCTTGTTTGGCGCTATTTTACTAAACGCCATTCCGGGCTTCGATTTTAGCCTTGCTGATGCATCGGCCATTGCCATTATTGGTGGTGCCGATGGCCCTACAGCGATTTTCTTGGCATCTAAACTAGCACCAGACCTGCTCGGCGCTATTGCGGTAGCTGCATACTCTTACATGGCATTGGTGCCGATTATTCAACCACCGATCATGAAAGCGCTAACTACAAAAGAAGAACGCGAAATTCAAATGGAGCAGCTTCGCCCGGTGAGCATGCGTGAGAAGATCATATTCCCAATTGCAGTGCTTGGCTTAACTATCTTGTTCTTACCAGCAGCAACACCACTTGTGGGTATGTTCTGTTTAGGTAACTTGATGCGAGAAAGTGGCGTGGTGGATCGTTTGAGCAAAACTGCTCAAAACGAACTTATCAACATTGTGACTATCTTCTTAGGTTTAGCTGTAGGTTCTAAACTGTCTGCTGACAAATTCTTAACCGTAGAAACCTTGGGTATTCTTGGCTTAGGTGCCGTGGCGTTTGGTATTGGTACTGCCTCTGGGGTATTAATGGCTAAACTCATGAGCCGCTTGAGCGGTGGTAAGATTAACCCACTTATCGGCGCGGCTGGAGTATCAGCGGTTCCTATGGCTGCCCGTGTGGTTAACAAGGTTGGTTTAGAGTCTAACCCTCATAACTTCTTGCTTATGCATGCTATGGGGCCAAACGTTGCTGGTGTACTCGGTAGTGCTGTAGCGGCGGGTGTATTGTTGTCGCTTGTTGGTGGCTAAACACGCTATTAGCTGAAATAAAAAAGCTTGCCTCGGCAAGCTTTTTTATTGGTTAATTAATGGGTTATCCATATCATCAACGAGAAGAAACCGATCAGCGCAGTACTCAAACCAATAATCCAATAGTAGCCTTTTCGGCCTTGTTTAAAGCTCAAGCCAAAATGAAAAAGAAATAGCGTCCACAATATCGTCAACAACAAAGGTATTAAGAAAAAACGCACCATAGGCTTACCTATTCATTCGCTTAAGTGTTTGAACAGCTTTTAGTTTACCTGCATTAACGCTGAATAGAAGCGCTTTACGCTACAACTTCGTTTGGCTTCACATACAATCATTTTAGTTTATCTCTTTGCTTGATATTCAGTATCTGAGGCCTTTGCTGTTTGCTTGCTTAGAATTTAGTCCACCTTTGTTAAAGCTTATTGGTATGATGCAGCATGAATCGGCTGCTGTTCAGTCCGAGTAGTTTACGAGTGCTCAATGAATATCCAACAATACCAAGATTATGAAGCCTTTATCTTTGATATGGACGGAACCCTCATCGACTCAATGAAGCAACACCAACAGGCTTGGGAGTTTGCTTTACAACTGTTCAATATCCCTTATACCTCCGAACAAATGCTGGCCATGAGCGGTATGCCTACGGGCTTATCGGTTGAAAAGCTGCTTGCCGATGCCCATATAAGCAATATTGATGTTGCTGCAGTAGCTGAAGCAAAAGAACAGCGTTATCACCAATTGGTAAACAGTGAAGTATTGGCGACACCATTGATTGAAGTATTTGAGTACTACCGTGGTAAAAAACCAATGGCAGTGGGCACTGGTGCTAGTCAGCAGCAAGCTGAGTTGATATTGGCTAAGCTGGGTATTGCTAAGCAGTTTGAAGCGATTGTGGGGGCTGATCTCGTTGCCGAGCATAAACCAGCACCAGATACTTTTTTAAAATGCGCAGAGTTAATGAACGTTCAGCCGCAAGGTTGCTTGGTATTTGAAGATGCCGATGCAGGCGTCGCTGCCGCTAATGCCGCGGGTATGGATGTTGTAGATGTAAGAAATTTATGGCCGGCGAACTATTTTGTTGATTAAGTCGTTCTATTGTTAGCCTTATTATTTTTTAGCGCCTTTGTCTCCGCCACTTTGCTACCGGGTAGCTCAGAGGTGTTATTGCTTGGTTTAGTGAGCCAGGTGCCAGAGCAGTGGATTAGCCTATTAGTGGTTGCCAGTATTGGCAATACCATTGGCGGATTAGTCACCTTTGCCATGGGCTGGGGCGCCTTTAATTACGGTAATCGACATTTTACTTGGTTACCTAACTTAAGTGAGCAGGCCAAAGCTAAACCTTGGTTAACAAAATACGGTGCTTGGAGCTTGTTAATGAGTTGGGCACCGGTTATTGGAGATGCGTTGTGTTTTGTTGCGGGAGCCGCCAAGCTTTCGGTATGGCAAAGTACTATTGCAATGCTGATTGGTAAAACCATTCGCTACGCCTTGCTAATATGGCTGGGTAGTTCTGTAGCTAATTTATAAGAGAGAGGACAATTATAGTGCTTAGATGGTTAAGTGTATTTAGCATCTTGTGGTTAGCAGCTTGTACTCAGATAGATCCCAAGCCCGGCGATACCCTGCCTAAGGGAATCCAATTAATAGAGGCTTCGCAGGCCAATAATAGTGATATTAAAATCGCTTATAAAAAGTACCGTTTGGAAAACGGCTTAACGGTATTGCTGTATCAAGATGATAACGCACCTCTGGCACATGTTGATGTGACCTATCACGTAGGCTCAAATCGCGAAGAACCAGGTAAATCTGGTTTTGCACATTTCTTTGAACACATGATGTTTCAAGGTTCAAAGCATGTTGGTGATCAAGAGCATTTTCGTATCATCAACGAGGCGGGTGGTACCATGAATGGTTCCACTACCAAAGATCGTACTAATTACTACCAAACTGTTCCGGCTAATCAGTTAGAAAAAGTACTGTGGTTAGAAGCCGATAGAATGGGCTTTTTACTTGAGGCGGTTAGCCAAAAGAAATTCGAGATCCAACGAGATACCGTTAAAAACGAACGGGCCCAGCGAGTAGATAACGCTCCTTATGGTTTGTTGTCGGAACGTGTTGATGAAGCCTTGTACCCTCGTGAACACCCTTATTCCTGGCAGCCAATTGGCTACATTGAAGACCTAAATCGGGTAGATGTTAACGACCTAAAAGCTTTTTTCCTTCGCTGGTATGGGCCAAATAACGCGGTCATTAGCATTGGTGGTGACATTGATGAACAGCAAACATTAGCTTGGGTTGCTCAGTACTTTGGCAGTATTCCAAGCGGGCCCGAAGTACCAGAGATAACACCTCTTCCCGCTCAACTTAGCAAAACTCGCTATATCTCTTTGGAAGACCGAGTGCATATTCCGTTGTTATACATTAGCTACCCAACGGTTTACGCAGGTGCAGATGACGAAGTTGCGCTAGATATGTTCTCTGAGATCCTAGGTGGCGGCAAAAACTCATTGTTGCATCAGTCTTTGGTCGAAAGTGGTAAAGCGCTATCGGCGGGTAGTTCTCATTATTGCCGTGAAATGGCCTGTACTTTATCAATTTACGTACGTGCCAATCCGCAAGCCGGTTTAACATTGGCGCAGCTACAACAAGACGTAGACCAAGCAATTAATGATTTTGCTGAACGGGGCGTAAATGCCGAAGATTTGCAGCGAGTACGTTCTTCATTAAAAGCTTCAACCATTTACAGCTTAGAAAGTGTTTCTGATGTTGTCACTCAGCTCGCCTTTGGTGAAATTTTCTTTGGTCAGCCTTTGTATATTAGCCAAGTGTTAGAACAGTTTAAAAATGTTGATGACAAGCAGGTTCAGCAAGCTTATCAGCAATACATTATAAACAAACCTCGGGTGGTGATGAGCGTAGTGCCTAAAGGGCAAACACAACTGATCGCCGGGCCTGATAACTACCAACCAGAGCCGCGCCAACTGCCTAAACACCAGCATTTAGATGATAATCAACTCGCGCTGCGTGAGGTCACCGATAACTTCGATAGAAGTGTTGAGCCAGCCTCTGGGCCAGCGGTTGCTGTAAAACTACCAGACTTATGGCAAGCTAAATTGAGTAACGGTTTGCAAGTACTAGGCACCTCAGAACAAGCTACACCTACCGTAACTCTGCAGTTTCGCTTAGCCGGTGGCAGTGTATCGGAGCCTGCGGGTAAAGAAGGTTTAGCTAAACTTACTGCGCAAATGCTGATGCAAAGTACTCAACAAACCTTAGCCGCAGATTTAGCCGATGAACTGGTTGAGTTAGGTGCATCGGTAAGTTTTAGTGGCGGCTTGTACAGTCAGAATATCAATTTAACATCATTGACCGAAACATTGCCTCAAGCCTTAAATGTGTTAGAACAACGTTTATTAACTCCTGCTTTTGACCCCCAAGAGTTTGAACGAGAAAAAGCGCGCCACCTGCAAAGCATTGAGCAAAAATTTAATCAGCCCAGTTGGTTAGCCAGCATCGCTAGCCAAGGCTTGTTCTTTGGCGAAGGTAGCCGTTTAGCCACCTCAAGTTATGGCAGTCGCGAGAGTATTGCTTCGCTAAGCCTTGAAGATGTGAAACAGTTTTGGCAACAACATTACCAACCTGACGGAAGCCAATTGGTTGCGGTGAGTAACTTAAGCCAGCAACAACTTGAAACAGCACTTACGCCTCTACAGCAACAGTGGCAGGGTAAAGCTAGCCAAGCCGCGCATTTAGTAGCGAAGAAATCGGCCAGCAACAACACCATTTATCTACTTGATAAACCCGGTGCGGTGCAGTCTGTCATAAGAATTGGCCGTTCAGCGATGCCCTACGACGCGACCGGCGAATACTTTAAAGCCAATTTGATGAACTTTAACTTTGGCGGCAATTTCAATAGTCGTATCAACATGAATCTACGTGAAGACAAGGGTTACACCTACGGGGTGAGCAGTGGCTTTGGCGGCTTTAAAGACGGTGGTAGCTTTGTGATTTCTACTGATGTGCGCCAAGACGCAACGGCGCCAGCGATAAAAGAGCTGCTGACAGAGTTAGACGCCTATTCAAAGCATGGTCCTAGTGAGCAAGAGCTGGCTTATATGCGCAGCGCCGTATCGCAACAAGAAGCGTTGGCCTATGCCACGCCTTCGCAAAAAGCCTCGTTTTTGATGCAAATGCTGGCCTTCGATCTAACTCCAGAGTTTGTGGCTACGCAAAACCAAATTACCGCCACTATTAGCCAAAGTGAATTACAGCAGTTAGCTGCAAAGTACTTTTCACCAGAGCAAATGATAGTGGTTGTGGTGGGTGACAAAGAACAGCTGTTACCCGAATTAAAGAAAATAGGTATGCCAGTTCAAGAACTTGCATTGTAAAGGACCTACGCGGACGGTGGCAAAAGGTGAGTGAACTCGCTATGCTTTGCCACATTACGCGTTACAACAAATAGTGAGTTCAACTTGACTCAACAGTTTACAACTCGGCTGACGCAACTGAGCGCAGCAATGGCTGATACCGGTGTGCTAGGCATACAACGTGGTATTGAACGTGAAGCATTACGTATTTGTGAACAAGGGAAGTTGGCGCCAAATGGCCACCCTAAAGCACTAGGCGCTGCTTTAACGCATCCTCTGATTACTACCGATTACGCCGAGACATTGCTGGAGTTTATTACGCCAGTATCAGATAGCGTAGAACAGGTGTTGTCGCGGCTTACCGATATTCATCACGAAACGATGAAGCAGCTAGACGGCCAGCGTTTATGGCCGTTGAGCATGCCTTGTTATATTGGTGATGAAGAAGACATTGTATTAGCTGACTATGGTCAGTCTAATATTGGCAAAATGAAACACGCCTATCGCCAAGGATTGCGCCATCGTTATGGCAGTGCCATGCAAGTGATCTCGGGTGTGCATTATAATTTCTCATTGCCGATGAGCTTTTGGCAGAATCTGCAAAAAGTGGAGGGTGACCAGCAAGATATTGCTGAATTTATCTCTCAGCGTTACATGGGCTTAATTCGTAACTTTTATCGTTACGGGTGGATGGTTGCCTACCTATATGGTGCTTCACCGGCTTTATGTGGCTCGTTTATGAATGCAGGCGACAGTGAACTGGCATTTGAAACCATGGGTAAAGGTACCTTGTACTTGCCTTATGCTACGTCATTACGTTTAAGTGATTTAGGCTATACCAGCTCGGCTCAGCATCAATTAGACATCAACTACAACAGCGTTAGTGAATACGTTAAAAGTGTCCGTAAAGCAGTAAGCACTCACTCCGATGAGTTTGCCAATATTGGTGTGAAAGTTGAGGGTGAATACCGCCAGCTTAACGCTAATATTTTGCAAATCGAAAATGAGTTATACGCACCTATTCGCGCTAAGCGGGTGGCTAAACCTGGGCAAACACCTTCTCAAGCCTTGGCAGAAGACGGCATTGAATACATCGAAATTCGAGCTTTAGATGTTAACCCGTTTAGTGGTGTAGGCGTAACAGAGTCACAAGTTAGAGTGATTGATAGTTTATTGTTAGCGTGTGTATTGATGGACTCACCAGAGATGGACCAAAACGAGTTGCAGCAAAGCCGAGATAACTTTAATACAGTGGCTATTCAGGGACGTAATCCGGCACTAGAGATGACCATTGCCGGGCAAACTCAAGGCTTACCTAAGCATATAGAGCAGCTGCTTGAGCAGATGAGTAAAGCAGCTGAATTGCTAGATGTTCAACGTGAAGCCCCTGATTTCTCGAATGCTCTAGAAGAGGTGATTGCTGATATCAGTAATGACAATACCTATTCATCTCGTTTCTTACGTTTGCTTAAAGCTCAGGCTCAAGATAACAGCGGCTTAGGCTTGCAATGGGCTGCACAATATCGCGAAGAGATGCTTGGTCATACGAGTATTAACTGGCAAGATCAAGACTTTAGCGCGATGGCTGAGCAAAGCTTTATTGAGCAACAAGCAATAGAAGCTGGTGATGACCTCGATTTTGATGACTTTTTAGTGAAGTACTTTGAGAATGCCAATAAATAAGGAAGTGCCTGTAGTTAAGTTCGCCAAGGCTTTGGTGGTCATTCTAGGTTTAAGTGTATTGGCGGGATGCAGTAGTGCGCCGCCGCAAGACCCAGAAAACTTGTGCAGTATTTTTGAAGAAAAGCGCGATTGGTATAAATCAGCCAAGAAAATGAACAAGAAGTGGGGAACCCCAGTGCATGTTCCTATGGCAATGATGTATCAAGAGTCTAGCTTTAAGCATAATGCTCGCCCACCGATGCAATACTGGTTTGGTTTTATTCCGGTTGGTCGAGCAAGTACCGCTTACGGTTATAGCCAAGCCAAAACCATGACTTGGGATGATTATGTGCGGGAAACAGGCAACTCTTGGTCTTCTCGCACTAACTTTGATGATGCTATTGATTTTATGGGCTGGTTTACCAATAAAACCCATAAAATAAACGGTGTATCTAAGTGGGACGCGCGCAACCAATACTTGAACTACCACGAGGGTTGGGGTGGCTATAAACGCGGTACTTATCACCAGAAACAATGGTTAGTAAAAGTAGCCGGTACGGTAGACCAACGTTCTAAACGTTACGCCGCACAGTATAATAAATGTAAAGAAGATCTAGATAGTAGCTGGCTATGGCGACTGTTTTTTGGTTGAATACACCCCATTAAGTCATCTTGGCTTAGCTAGGATTTGAAGAGAGATAATCATGCCTTTATTAGATAGTTTTACCGTAGACCATACACGTATGCATGCTCCTGCAGTTCGCGTAGCAAAAACCATGGCAACGCCAAGCAAAGACACCATTACTGTGTTTGACCTTCGTTACTGTGTACCAAATGAAGAAATTCTGTCAGAAAAAGGCATTCATACTTTAGAGCACTTATACGCTGGCTTTATGCGTGAGCATTTAAATTCTGCCAATGTAGAGATTATTGATATCTCACCAATGGGCTGTCGTACTGGTTTTTACATGAGCTTAATTGGTAGCCCTAATGAATCTCAGGTTGCTGAAGCGTGGCTAGCGTCTATGCATGACGTATTAGCGGTAGAACAGCAAAATGACATTCCAGAGCTAAATGAATATCAGTGTGGTACTTACTCTATGCACTCGTTAGACGAAGCAAAAAGTATTGCTAAGAACATCATAGACCGCGGCATTAGCGTAAATAAGAACGACGAGCTAGGTTTGTCGGATGAGATTTTAGGCAAGTTGTAATTAACAATTGCGACTAAAAAAGCCAGCTTAACGCTGGCTTTTTTGTTAGATAATTTTATCCAATTATTGTGGGCTAATTGGTTTTCTCTTTTGGCTTAGCGTAAAAGGCTGGCATCACTCGCGCTAAGCTCACGGTATTATTTTCTATTTCTACAATCTCGATAGGGTATCCAGCTAAGCGTAAGCATAAGTTGGCCTCGGGAATATCTTCCAGATGCTCTACAATCAAGCCATTGAGTGTTTTGGGACCATCGGTAGGTAGCTTCCAGCTCATCTCTTTGTTTAAATCTCTAATGTTCACCGTTCCGTCGATTAGGTAGCTACCGTCGATTTGCGGGTGGATCTCTTCACTCGGCGCAGGTGCGATGCTAGTGGTAAAGTCACCCACAATCTCTTCTAGAATATCTTCTAGCGTCACTAAGCCTTGAATATCCCCATACTCGTCAACAATCAGCCCAATTCGCTCTTTGCGTCGTTGAAACTTCAACAGTTGAACATTCAGTGGTGTACCTTCGGGAATAAAGTAAATCTCTTTGGCGGCACGCAGCATGGACGTTTTATCAAACTGTTCGCGAGACAACAAACGTAATGAATCTCTTGAATGCACAAAACCTACTGAGTCATCAATGCTATCGCGGAACAATAAAATTCGAGTATGGGTACTTTGAGTTAGTTGCCGAAGAATACTGTCCCAATCGTCGTTAATGTCGATGGCGGCAATTTCGTTACGTGGGATCATAATGTCATCCACGGTAACTTTTTCTAGGTCAAGAATACTTAACAGCATGTCTTGGTGGCGCTTAGGTATCAGCGTACCGGCTTCATCCACCACGGTGCGTAATTCTTCAGGGTTAAGGGCTTCGTCGTCTTTGCTGTTAGGATTTACTCCCAATAAGCGAAGTAGGCCATTAGTGACACCATTAGTGGCCCATATTACTGGAAATAGTAACTTCATGAGCGGGCGCAACAAAAGCGAAGCCGGAAACGCAATGCGCTCTGGATAAAGCGCCGCCATGGTTTTAGGCGTGACTTCTGCAAAAATTAAAATAACAAAAGTGAGCGCTAAGGTGGCAATGGCGACACCCACATCGCCAAACAAGCGTAATCCAATAATAGTGGCAATTGCCGAGGCGAGAATATTCACCAAGTTATTACCAATAAGGATTAAGCCAATTAAGCGGTCTGGACGTTGCAGTAATTTGTCGACGCGGCTCGCTGCGCTGTGTTTGGTATTCACCAAGTGACGCAGGCGATAGCGATTAAGCGACATCATGCCAGTTTCAGAGCTAGAAAAGAATGCAGAGCAAATAATGAGGAATACGAGCAGTATCAGTAAGCTACCCGTAGATATGTCGTCCAAGCAGGAAAATCCTTGATTTATATAACCGCCCTAATTTATATGCTGGCTTCAAGGGCTGTCAAGGCTAGATTGTTAGCTAAGGATGATTTCCTTAACAAAGCGTGAGCCAAAATAGGCTAAACTCAGCAAGATTGAACCAATTACCGTCAAGATCACCACCGATTTACCCCGCCAACCTCGATAATGGTGGCCCCAAAGTAATGCTGAATAGATAAACCAAGCGATTAAACTAAAGATAGCTTTATGGCCGCGGCCATTAGCAAAAAAGTCGGTGAGAAATACAAAACCGCTAAGCAAAGAAATACTCAGCAATATCAAACCAACTCTAATTAGCGTGAATAATTGTTTCTCAATGCCCATCAATGAGGGCATAGCCGGGTGAATGGCCCCAGGTTTGTGGCGCTTTAAGGTCCAGTCTAAATAGGCCATTTGTAAGGCATATAAACTCGCTATCATCAGCACTGTAAAGGCTGCAAGAGCTACACTAATGTGTATTAGAACTTGTGGTTTAAGCTCCAAATGAATGATGTAATCACTGGGAATAAGTACCGCGAGTAGCATCGTTACAATGGCAAATAGGTACACAACCGGCAGAACAAACCACAACTTAAAGGGCTTGGCTAACGCTGTTACGGTCATCGTGATAAGTAAACTTACTAAACCCGCTACATTAAAAATGCTTAAATCTTGGCCCTGCGCCAAAAACAAATGTTGGAATTCCCAAATACCATGCAGCAGCATGGCGCAGCCGGCACTTAGCCAAAGCCACTTATTTGCGCCACTTTGTTTATTCAGTAAACCGGTTATGCAGACATACGCGGCCAACAGATAAAACACAGTGGTAGGAAGAACCAATACATTCATGATTTAACGCTAACTAACTGATTGTTTGGGTTCAGTATACGCGCCCAATACAGTCAGGGCTAGAATTAGCTTTTAGAATATCCTTGCTAAGGTATAATGTGCGCGCTGAACTATGCTCGCTATATGATCAACAGGAAAAAGCATGTTTGAAAACTTATCTGATAGACTCTCGAAAACGCTAAAAAATATCAGTGGCCGCGGCCGATTAACTGAAGACAATATTAAAGATACGCTGCGTGAAGTGCGTATGGCCTTGCTAGAAGCCGACGTAGCCCTGCCGGTTGTTCGTGAGTTTGTCAAACGAGTAAAAGAACGCGCCTTAGGTCAAGAAGTCAACAAGAGCCTTAGTCCTGGTCAAGTCTTTGTTAAGATTGTTCAACAAGAACTTGAAGCCGCCATGGGCGAATCTAACGAAAGCCTAGATTTAGCTGCGCAGCCGCCAGCGGTTGTGATGATGGCTGGTTTACAAGGTGCGGGTAAAACCACTTCGGTAGCCAAACTTGCTAAATATTTAAAAGAGCGCGAAAAGAAAAAAGTGATGGTGGTGAGTGCCGATATTTATCGTCCTGCCGCGATTAAACAGTTAGAAACACTGGCTGCTGAAGTAGACGCTATTTTCTTCCCAAGTACTGAGCAACAAAACCCGGTTGATATTGTGAATGGCGCGATTGCTGAAGCCAGAACTCAATTTGCCGACGTATTGCTTGTAGATACTGCCGGTCGTTTACATGTTGACGAAGACATGATGGACGAAATTAAAGCACTCCACCAAGCTGTTGAGCCAGTAGAAACCCTGTTTGTGGTAGACGCCATGACCGGTCAAGATGCTGCCAACACCGCTCAAGCTTTTAACGAAGCACTACCACTCACTGGTGTCATTCTTACCAAAACAGATGGTGATGCGCGCGGCGGTGCAGCATTGTCGATTCGCCATATTACTGGCAAGCCAATTAAATTTATGGGTGTGGGTGAGAAAACCGACGCCTTAGAACCTTTCCACCCAGATCGTATCGCGTCACGCATTTTAGGCATGGGTGATGTACTGTCTTTAATCGAAGAAGTCGAGCGTAAGGTTGATAAAGATCAAGCGCAAAAATTGGCCAAGAAAGTACAAAAAGGCAAAGGCTTTGATTTAGAAGACTTCCGCGAGCAGCTGGTGCAAATGAAAAGCATGGGCGGCATGATGGGCATGATGGATAAATTGCCAGGCATGGGCCAAGTGCCAGACAATGTTAAAGATCAAATGAATGATAAGCTCACCAATCAAATGGAAGCCATTATTAACTCAATGACACCGGGTGAGCGTAAGCGCCCTGAAATCATTAAAGGCTCACGTAAACGCCGTATCGCGGCAGGTTCTGGTACTCAGATCCAAGACGTAAACAAACTGCTGAAACAATTTACCCAAATGCAAAAAATGATGAAGAAGATGTCGGGTAAAGGCGGAATGCGTAAAATGATGAGCCAAATGAAAGGCATGATGCCTCCAGGTGGAATGGGCGGCATGGGCGGCGGGGGTCGCGGCCGATTCTAAGTTGCTATCAATAAGATGATAAAAGCCCAGCTAGATGCTGGGCTTTTTTGTGTAATAACACTACCGTATTAGATACTACTGGAAGCAGGGGACGGGCTAATGAGGTTTGAACTGAAAACTCATGCTAGCAAAGAAGAGATAGAAGAGATTAGAACTGAGTTAATTAGCTTTAATCAGCCCTTCCTCAAGGGAGTTAAAGAGGAATCTCTTGCTCTTTTTAGCTACGATGAGCATGAGCAGAAAATCGCTGGAATAACCGCAGAAATATTTGGCGAGTGGTTATTGATTAAGCTGCTCTGGGTAAAGGAGTCTCATCGAGGCCAACACTTAGCCACTCAGTTAATCTCGCAACTAGAACAACATGCTGTTGGTTTAGGTTGCGGCCATGCTCATGTGGATACCTTTAGTTTTCAGGCTAAGCCCTTTTACGAAAAACAAGGTTACCAATGCCAAATGACGCTAGATAATTACCCCGTTTCAACGGCAATGTTTGTGTTAACAAAAGCCTTAAAGTAAAGGTTATTCCCAATAAAAAGCCCAACATCTAGTTGGGCTTTTTTTAGTTTTTATCTGGCCTAGTAAAGTTCAGCCATTAATTGTTGTAGTTGGCTAAAGTCTAGTGACTTATCAGCATCTACACTGGCATCACTCGGTGATGGATGAGCGCATAACACAATGCCGTCAGCGCCTAATAGCTTGGCGGCTTTGGCCATTGGAGCTACCGAGCTTAAATCTTCTACCGCTTCGCCAGGGTTTACTACAATCGGTAAATGGGTGCGTTCGCGTAGCAAGCTAATGGCGCCTAAATCTAAAGTGACTTTGTTTTTGCTTTCGAGGGTTCTTACGCCAGCTTCACACAAAATAACTTGTTGATTACCTTGAGCCAGAATGTAGTCGGCGGCATGTAACCATTCATCAATAGAGGCCATATTGTTGCGTTCTAGCAGTATAGGGCGAGTAGATTTACCGAGCTCTTTTAGCAGGTTGAAGTTTTTCATATGACGAGAGCGCACGTGCAATATATCGGCTTTGGCAGCTAGAGTGACCACTTGGTCAACAGCGCTTACTTCGGTCATGGTAGGCAGCTTGTATTTTTTACCTGCAGCATTTAAGTAATTTAACCCTTCTTCGCCTAAACCTTGGAAGCTATACGGTGAACTACGTGGTTTAAAGCAGCCGGCAGCTAAAACCGCAGCGCCGCTTTCTTTGGTTGCGCCTGCACAGTTAATAATCTGCTGTTCTGATTCCACCGCACTTGGGCCAGCAAAGGTCACAAATCCGCCGTCACCAATTTTCACATCGCCAACTCGAACTATGGTGCTGGTTGATTTATGTGAGCGACTTGATAGCGCGCCATCAGATTGGATAGTGCTAATCAAGCTTGGTGCCACTTTGTTTTGGTCACGTTTGTTAGCCAGTGCTTCTAGTGGAATTAGGGTAGGGTCAACATTCTCACTGGGGTAGCAGCCAAGCACTTTTATATAACGGGTTAGGCGAGTGAGCTCGGCTAAGGCCGATTGCATTTGTGCAGACTTAACGTTGGCAGATACATCCACATAAAACATCTCTTCCCAGGGATTACCTTGAACCGGGCGAGACTCTAACTTGCTCATGTTTATCTCGTGTTCGCGAAGTACTAATAGTGCTTCAACCAAAGAGCCTGCATGTTGCGCGGTTGACATAATAAAAGTCGTTCTCGCAGGTACTTGCTCAGCAACCTCCACCGGTTTACGAGAAACCACAATAAAGCGGGTATAGTTTTGCTGTTGATTGGCAATGTCGGTTTTAAGTGCTTGTAGGCCATACATTTCGCCACCCACTTTACTGCCAATAGCACCTACTGTGAGATCATCGCCACTGGCAACAACCTCCATGGCTTTTGATGAGCTATCTACAAAATCCACGCGGGTACTGGCCAAAGTACGTAAGTACAAATTACATTGTGCGTAAGGCTGTGGGTGTGCATATAAGGTGGTAATTTGTTCTAGGTTGGCGGCAGGGTGGGCTAATATGCAGTGATCGATGGCAATAGACAGTTCACCTACAATCGACAAGCTGGTGTGCTGCATCACATCGTACACTTCGTTGATGCTGCCTGAGCTGGTGTTTTCTATCGGTAGCATACCGTAATCTGCTTGGCCAGATTCCACAGTATCAACAATGTCTTGAAAACCACTGCAGCCAAACTCAACAATTTGCTTTTTGTAACGAGAGAAATACTGATGAGTAGCAATGTTGCTGTAAGAACCTTTATTGCCTAAAAAGGCGACTCGAACTGCTTGGGCGTGAATGTCTGGATTGGTAATACCTTGCAAAAAAGCTTGCTGTGAGAGCACCGAGTCTTCAATGATTGTGTGATAAAGCTGAGTCACATAGTGAGCGTCTAAACCCAGCTCGCGGCCTTTATTGATTAACTTTACTAAAAGCAGTTGCTCGCGCTCTTGGTCGCGGATCGCTTTTGGGTTTTCTATTTTGCTTTTGGCTACTTCTACACTAAGTTGGCGACGCTCGGTGAGTAAATTTAATAGCGATTGATCGAGCTCTGTTATTTTTGTTCGGATCTGCTCTAAGTCAGCCATGTTGTATTCCCTGTCTAAAAAAAAAGCCCCCTAGTAGGAGGCTTTATGGATTCTGTGTGTTTTCTTTTTTACACCAATTCCGTCCGCCTCCCTAAAAGGGTGGAGTAAAAAAGAAACCAAACAAAAATCGGGTGTTTAATAATTTCATGCTGTCAGACTAAAAAGCAATCACTGTAAAGTCAAGTAATACCAAGCGATTAGTTACTTGGCATTACCTGTATTACTTAGCCTTATGCGGCTTGTTCATCCTCGGTACTCAGCTCGTCTTCAACGGGCTCTCGTAAGAAATCTTTCCCTGAGCGGCTAGCGCGGTGAGCGTTGGGCTTATCTTGGAAGCGGTGTAATTGGCGTTCCAGCTTTTGCCCTAGGTTGTTAATGGCCACACTCAGATCTTGGTGCGCATCACTGGCAAACAGTTGTCCGTTTGGCAGGTTAATCTTCGCTTCTATTTTTACCTTTTTGTTGTCAGTGGTAATGGTCACTTTTGGTGAAATGAGCGGGATTTGGTTTTTTTCCAATTTTTCAAAGCGCGCGGCAATGTGCTCGCGAATGGTTGGGGTAATAGAAATGGTTTTACTGGTAATATCAATAATCATAAGCCTCCCAAAGACTATCTAGTAATTATTTCACTTCCAGAATACGATTTTAAGAAATAAAAAACCAGATCTAGATCACTATTTCTTAAGGGTTAGCTTTAGCGGATAAAGCAATGTGACTGCCTAGCAAAAAGTATTATAAATTCCTCAAAATCGCTTGAATCTTGATGGCTAATTCGGCACATTGGAATAGATAACAAGCGGTTGATGTTAGTCGGTAGTTAGAATTTCTCTTAAACCCAAGGACAACTAGCTTTATCTTTAACCACTATGGACAGTAAAAAGCCCATTAAAGCTGTACTGAACTCCTCTTTTTCATCTTCTGAGTTTACTGCTTCCCTCTCCCAACTCGCGCTGGCCTTAGCGGCTCAACCTAGCGAGGGTTTCTTTAATGAGCTACTTTCCCAGTTAGCCAAACGCTGTAATGCTTATGAAGCTTATATAGCCCGCTTTGACTCTCGTGCTCCTCAATTACCCTGTATTACTTATTGGCGCAGTGGTCAGTTTGTTCAAAA
This sequence comes from Agarivorans sp. 1_MG-2023, assembly GCF_030548385.1. Classification (NCBI taxonomy): domain Bacteria; kingdom Pseudomonadati; phylum Pseudomonadota; class Gammaproteobacteria; order Alteromonadales; family Alteromonadaceae; genus Agarivorans; species Agarivorans sp. 1_MG-2023. The sequence continues at coordinate 18,445 of NZ_JAUOSJ010000017.1, forward strand.
CAAACTGAGCCCTGCTACTCCCAAGTTGTTGGCGGCAATTAGACAACATTCAAGGCTGACCATTAGTGATTTTTCTGCATGTTATCCCGATTATGCCAGTGTTCAACCCGAACTTACGGTCAACATAGATGGCTTTTGGGCGCAGCAAATTGTTGAGCAAGATAGGGTTGTTGGTTATATGGCGTTTAGCTTTATTGATGAAGACTTCGACGCTGAACGGCTAAGCCATTTGTGCCAACCATTTATCGCCCGTTTAAACGCGGAATTTTTGCAATATCAACAGAATGAGGCATTGAGCCTGTCGGCTGTGGCTTTTGAAAGTAATGAAGGCCTTATTATTACTGACGCCAATTATCGTATTGTAAAAGTAAATAAGGCTTTCGCTCAAATTACCGGTTACCCATCAAGTGAAGTAGTAGGTTGTGAGTTAAGCGCAATATTTGCCAGCCCTAATCCGGTTTTTATTGAAGAAGTTAACGGCACGGTTCGGCGCAAAGGCGAAGTGCAGCGAACCCGCAAAAATGGTCAGCAATATACTCAATTGGAAACCATAACTGCGGTGCATAACAAAGGCTCGGCAGTCACCCACTATGTTGTGTGTATTCAAGATATCTCTGCCAGTATTGAATCAGAGCAAAAAATTCAGCACTTAGCTTTTTATGATGAGCTCACTGGTTTACCTAATCGGCGTAAGCTGCATGAAGAGTTATCGATATGTTTTAGTCGTGCCAAAAAGCAGCATGCTATTGGTGCTTTGCTATTTATCGACCTTGACCATTTTAAGAATATTAATGATTCGTTGGGGCACGCCGCAGGGGATTGGGTATTGCAACAAGTGGCTAATCGTTTACAAGATTTGATTCGAGAAGGGGATGTTTTAGCGCGTTTAGGCGGAGATGAATTTGTTTTGCTACTGGCCGACTTGGGCGAGAGCCCGCCTCATGCTGAGCAGCAAGCCAATATTGTGGGAAAACGACTAATTCAAACTATTTCTGCTCCTTATCCATTTGATGGTCAATCGCTGCACATAGGCGCCAGCGTGGGAATTACGTTATTTCCAGGTAAAGGCCAAACCGCTGAAGATTTGTTAAAGCAAGCTGACACAGCCATGTATCAAGCTAAATCGGCCGGGCGACGCACTGTAATGTTCTTTGATGATGGCATGCAGCGCCAAGCCGATAAACGTTTGCAAATGAACAATGCCTTACGCAACGCCTTGGCTAATCAAGAACTGCTGCTTTATTTCCAGCCGCAACATATGGTGTCCACTGGTGAATTAGTGGGTGCAGAGGCCTTAGTTCGTTGGCAGCCAGAGGGAAAAAGCATTGTTTCGCCCACCGAGTTTATTCCTATGGCGGAAGAATCTGACCTGATTATCGATATTGGAATGTGGGTATTGGAGCAAAGCTGTAAACACATGGCTAAGTGGCAGAAGATGGGCCTGTTGCTACCTGAGTTATCAGTAAATGTGAGTGCTAAACAATTTCACCACCCTGATTTTGTCGATAAAATTGAAGAGCTTATGTCTCGTTATCAATTGGATAGCGCGATGCTCAATTTGGAAATTACCGAATCGGTGGTGCTGGGGCATGCTGAAGATACCATTCGCAAAATGGAGCAGCTAAAAGATATTGGTTTGCGTTTTTCAATTGATGATTTTGGTGCTGGGTATTCCTCTTTAAGTTATTTGAAACGCTTGCCAGTGGATGAGCTCAAGATTGACCGCTCCTTCATTAGAGATATTCCACGAGATAGTCGAGACATGGCCATTGTTGATGCGGTGTTAGCCATGGCTAATCATTTAGGCTTTACTGTTACCGCCGAAGGAGTGGAAACTCGCCAGCAATTGGAATTCCTTAAACAACAAGGATGTACCTTTTACCAAGGCTATTTATCCAGCAAAGCAATCCCTGCAGACGCGATGGAGCGATATATTCAACGTTTTCAGCGGAATTATTCCCAATAGCCCTTTATCTTTTGCTTTCGAGTCGGGTATAACTAGGTGTAGATATTAGTTAAGTTGATGTTTCAACTCACTCAATAAGGAAGCGCCCATCATGAAACGGCTGTTATCGGCTTTTTGTATATTGGTTTTTAGTTTTGCTCATGCCGAGGAATTTAGTCGTTCTCACGCTTTAGTGATGCACGGCGAGCCTGCCTTACCTGCTGATTTCACGCAGCTTCCCTATGTAAATGTGAATGCGCCCAAACAAGGCAGCATGACTCATGAAGCGCAAGGTACATTTGATACCTTTAACCCGTTTATTGTTAAAGGGAATCCCGCCGCTGGCGTAGGCCAAATATACGATACCTTGCTCACCGCTAATAATGATGAAGCCTTTGCCCAATATGGCTTGCTAGCTGAAAGCATTGATATGCCAGAAGACCGTTCTTGGGTGCGCTTTAACTTGCGCTCTGAAGCTCGCTTTCATGATGGTGAGCCCGTGACAGCAGACGATGTGGTATTTACCTTCAACTTACTGCTAGAAAAAGGCGCGCCGTTTTATCGTGCTTATTATGGCAGTGTGAAGGAAGTGGTCGCCGAATCGAAACAAAGCGTGCGCTTCAATTTTGTTGACGGTACTAACCGTGAGTTGCCGCTTATTTTGGGGCAATTACCCATCTTGCCTAAACACTTCTGGCAACAGCATGATTTTTCTAAAGCCGATCTTACCTTGCCACTGGGTTCTGGTCCCTATCAAATAGCCAAATTTGATACTGGCCGTTCAGTGAGTTACGCCTTGGTAAAAGACTACTGGGCTAAAGACTTACCCATTAACCGTGGCCGTAATAATATCGCAACCATCAACTATGAGTATTACCGAGACTCTTCAGTTGCCCTTGAAGCATTTAAAGCAGGGCGTATTGATTACCGCATAGAAACAAGTGCTAAAGATTGGGCAACAGCTTATACAGGGCCAATGTTTGATAGCGGGAAAATCCACACCGACACGTTATTAAACGAAAATCCGCAGGGTATGCAGGGCTTTGTTTTTAATACTCGCCGCCCCTTATTCAACCAACCAGAAGTACGCAAAGCCATTGGTTTGTTGTTTGATTTTGAGTGGACCAACGAACAGCTTTTTTATGGTGCTTATAAACGCACCGACAGTTATTTTGCCGCTTCAGAGTTAGCCGCTACCGGTTTACCACAAGGTGGTGAGTTAGCCTTATTAGAACCTTTTAAAGACCAATTGTCTGAAGAAGTATTCACTAAAGAATTTAGCCTAGAGAAAACCCGCGGCGACGGTAATATTCGCCCGCAAATGCGTGAGGCTTTGGCTCTGCTGAAAGGCGCAGGGTGGACCCTGAGTAAAGGCCAATTAGTTGATGCTAACGGCAAGCAAATGCACATTGAGTTTTTAATTTACCAAAAAACCTTTGAGCGCATAGTGCTGCCGTATACCCGTAATTTGCAGAAAATCGGTATTAGTACTGAAGTACGGGTAGTGGATGTATCGCAATACGTTAACCGAGTGCAAAAGTTTGATTTTGATATGGTGGTAGGCAGCTTTGGCCAATCATCTTCACCGGGTAACGAACAACGCGATTTTTGGGGAAGTAAAGCCGCAGAGCATGTAGGTTCTCGTAACATAATTGGGGTAAATAGCCCGGTAGTAGACAAACTTATTGAAGCGGTGATTGGTGCTGATGATAGACAAGCATTGGTTGATGCTACGCGCGCTTTAGATCGCGTATTATTGTGGTCGTATTACGTGGTACCACAATGGCATTTAAATGCGTGGCGGGTGGCTTATTGGGATAAGCTTAAACGCCCAGAGCGTAATCCAAAATTCGCCTTAGGTCTTGATAGCTGGTGGGTAGAATAAAACCTCAATGACTAGCTACATTCTGCGTCGCCTTTTATTGATGATCCCTACCTTGTTGGGGATTATGACTCTTAACTTTGTGATTATTCAGTCGGCCCCTGGTGGGCCCGTTGAACAAGCCATAGCCAAAATTCAAGGTATTGATACCTCGGCAACTCGCCGCGTTGATTCAGGCGTGGACACCGAGATTATTCAAACTAACAATGGCGGTGGCGGCTCTAGCCAATATCGCGGAGCCCAAGGTTTACCGCCAGAGTTAGTCAAAGAACTTGAGCAACTTTATGGTTTTGATAAGCCAGTGCACGAGCGCTACTTTGATATGCTGGGCAACTATCTGCGCTTTGATTTTGGTGACAGTTTCTATCGTGATAGCTCAGTTGTAGATCTCATCCTTGAGAAAATGCCGGTCTCTATTTCACTTGGCTTATGGACCACACTATTGGTTTACGGTATCTCTATTCCTTTAGGGATCCGCAAAGCGGTGCAGCATGGTAGTCGCTTTGATGTTTGGAGCTCGACATTGGTTACCGTCGGGTTTGCCATTCCTAATTTCTTGTTCGCAATTATGTTGATTGTGTTATTTGCTGGAGGCAGTTACTGGGATTGGTTCCCGCTGCGTGGATTAACCTCCACTAATTGGGAAGAACTCAGTTTACTGGGTAAAGTGGGCGATTATTTTTGGCATTTAGCCTTGCCTGTTACCGCCATGGTAATTGGCAGTTTTGCTACCTTAACCATGTTAACCAAAAACTCCTTTTTAGATGAAATTAACAAGCAATATGTACTGACCGCCCGTGCTAAAGGTTTAACCGAAAATCGCGTGCTCTACGGTCATGTATTCCGTAACGCTATGCTATTGGTTATCTCCAGTTTGCCAGCCACTCTTATAAGCATTTTCTTAACGGGTTCATTCATGATTGAAGTGATTTTTTCGCTTGATGGTCTGGGCTTGTTGGGCTTTGAGGCCGTGGTGAATCGTGATTATCCGGTGGTATTTGGCACCTTGTATATGTCTACCTTAATTGGTCTTATCTTGAAGCTTATTAGTGATATTACCTACACCATGATCGACCCTCGAATCAACTTTGAGGGGAGGCAGTAACATGGGTGTAGTTGCACAATGGAAACGCGCTAAAGCTAGCCCGCTTAATCAGCGAAGATGGTTACAGTTTAAGGCTAATAAACGCGGATATTGGAGCTTTTGGTTATTCTTGCTGTTGTTTGTGGGAAGTATGTTTGCAGAGTTTATTGCTAACGACAAACCGGTGTTAATCCGTTATCAACAGCAATGGATGATGCCTATTGTTAGTCACTATACCGAGCTTGAGTTTGGTGGTGATTTAGATATAGAAGCCGATTATTCAGACCCTTACATTCAAGAACTGATTGAAGAGCAAGGCGGCTGGATGATCTGGCCTCCGGTGCACTTTTCTTATGACACGATTAATTACAATCTCACCGAACCCTCTCCGTCGCCACCAACGCTAATCAATTGGCTAGGCACCGACGACCAAGGCAGAGATGTATTTGCTCGCTTGCTTTATGGCTTCAGGTTGTCTGTGTTGTTTGCTTTAGTATTGGCAATAAGCAGCTCTGTGATTGGCGTAGCGGTAGGTGCCATGCAAGGGTATTTTGGTGGGCGAGTGGACTTGTTAGGCCAGCGCTTTATTGAGATTTGGTCGGGCATGCCACAAATGTTCTTGCTGATTATTCTGTCTAGCTTGGTACAGCCTAGCTTTTGGTGGCTATTAGGTATTTTGCTGCTGTTTAGCTGGATGAGCTTAGTGGATGTAGTGAGAGCAGAGTTTTTACGCGGCCGAAACTTAGAATATGTAAAAGCCGCACGGGCGTTAGGCGTGGGCGATAGGGCGATTATGGCTCGACACATTCTGCCCAATGCAATGATCGCTACGTTAACCTTTATGCCGTTTATCTTTATTGGCGGCTTAACAGCATTAACGGCCTTAGATTACCTAGGCTTCGGTTTGCCTCCTGGCTCTCCCTCACTAGGTGAAATGGTGGCTCAAGGAAAGAATAATCTGCAGGCTCCGTGGTTGGGTATTACTGCTTTTTTCTCTATGTCGATAATTTTAATTTTGTTGGTGTTTATTGGCGAAGCGGCGCGAGATGCATTTGATCCGCGAAAACGAGTATAGGTAGCTGCGATGAATAAGTTATTAGAAGTAAAACAGCTATCGGTGTGCTTTGGCCTGCCTGAACCAGTAGTTAAGAAAGTGAGCTTTGATGTATTTCAAGGGGAGACTTTGGCCTTGGTGGGCGAGAGTGGCTCTGGTAAATCGGTAAGCGCTTTATCGATATTGTCCTTACTGGGTGAAAATGCTGAAGTGACAGGCGACATTTTGCTTAACCAGCAATCGGTGCTTAATCAACCGGTTAAATTGTTGCAAGCTCTGCGTGGCGATCAAATTGCGATGATCTTTCAAGAACCACTGACGTCGCTAAACCCACTACATAGTGTTGAAAAACAAATTAGTGAAGTATTGTGTGTGCACCGCGGCATGCATAAGCAGCAAGCGCGGGAGCGCGTGCTAGAGTTACTTGATTTAGTGGGTATTGTTGAACCAGAGAAACGTTTATCGAGTTTCCCTCATCAGCTATCTGGTGGACAACGGCAGCGAGTAATGATTGCCATGGCATTAGCGACAGAGCCTAAACTGCTGGTCGCCGATGAACCTACCACGGCCTTAGACGTTACCATTCAGCAACAAATTTTAGAGTTACTGCAAGAGCTACAACAAAAACTGGGTATGGCGATATTGTTGATTACTCACGACCTAAATGTAGTGCGCGGTTATGCCGACCGTGTCGCGGTAATGAAATGTGGTGAGCTAGTCGAAGTGAATAACTGCAAAGCGCTATTTGCAGAGCCGCAACATCCTTATACCAAAATGCTGCTCGATTCAGAGCCAGTGCGAGAGTTTTTGCCAGAGGCCAAGCAAGAGATGTTGCTTGATGTAAACAAACTCAAAGTATGGTTTCCAATAAAGCGCGGTTTTTTACAGCGCACGGTTGATCACATTAAAGCGGTCAACGGTATAGATTTTCATTTGAAGCGTGGAGAAACTCTAGGCATTGTTGGCGAGAGTGGCTCTGGCAAAAGCACCTTAGCTCAAGCTGTATTAAGGCTTACCGACAGTGAAGGAAGCATTGCCTTTAAACGGGAGTTTATTCAAGACCATTCCGTTAAACAAATGCGCCCATTACGGCGTTTCATGCAGATTGTTTTTCAAGATCCTTTTTCTAGCTTGAGCCCGCGGATGTCGGTATTGCAAATTATCGGCGAAGGTTTGAATCTTCATTTCGATTTAGACGAACAAGCACTTAAGCAGCGGGTATCAGAGGCGCTCATTGATGTCGGTCTAGAGCCCGATACTATGCATCGTTACCCTCACGAGTTTTCGGGTGGGCAGCGACAACGTATTTCCTTGGCTCGCGCGTTAGTATTAAAGCCAGAAGTGCTGATTCTCGACGAACCTACCTCGGCATTAGATTGCACGGTACAAAAGCAATTGTTGGAGTTACTACGAAAACTTCAGCAAAAATATAACCTTAGCTACTTGTTTATTAGCCACGATTTAGCGGTTATTCGCGCCTTAAGTCACCGCGTGATGGTGATGCAACATGGGCAATTGGTTGAGCAAGGCGAAACCGAACAACTTTTTTCGCAACCTAAGCAAGAATATACTCGCCGATTAATCAATGCTGCGTTAATCTAAATATCAGTAGACTCAGTGATAGGGTGCTATAAGCAATGCTTCAGCGGTTGTGGCAAGTAGTAGTTTGTATGATTTGTGGAAGCAGCCTGAGTTTAGCGCAGGCTGTTGATTTGACTCCGCAACAGCAAGCTTATAATGAAGTAAGAAAGCTGCAGCGCAGCCAAAAGTGGGATAAAGCGGAGAAGTCTCTCGCTAAGCTAAGCCAGTATCCTCTTTATAATTACCTTCAGTATTACCAGTTACGCGGCCAAATGCGTAAGGTCTCTCAAGACCAGGTAGAACAATTTATGCAAGATAACCCACAGTCTTACCTTCGCCATGCCATCCAGCGGCGATTTATGGTGGAATTGGCTCGGCGCAAAGAGTGGCAAAGCTATCTCGACTTTTACCCTAAACTACCCAATAGCACCGATTTACAGTGCTATCACTATTACGCCAACTTAAAAGTAGGCGACGCTGAATACGCTTGGCAAGGTGCCGAAAGCTTGTGGCTACATGGACGCTCTCGCCCTAAATCTTGTGACCCTTTATTCGATAGTTGGCAAAAAGCTGGCAATATTAGCGACAAGTTACGTTGGCAGCGGATGTTACTGAGTTTTCAGGCGAATCAAGTTAGCTTACTCAAATACCTCTCTAAATCTTTATCAGATTCAAAAAAATCTGATGCCAAGTTGTTGATTGATGCCTACTCCAAACCGATGGCTGTTATCAGCTCCGGTAAACTTAAAATAAACCAATCTAGCCGCCATCAAGAAATTGCATTGTTAGCCATAAAACGCCTAGGGCGCAAAGATTTAGTGGCTGCGGTAGAACATATTGAACGTTGGTCGAAGCCCTTAAGCAAATCGAGCTCCTTATTCCATAGTACCGAGCGTTACTTAATTGGTAGGGTGATGAGTGATCCCAGCCCTGAGTTGCTCAAATGGGCCGACCGCCAGCTACGTTTACAACCCCATACCAGCACAATAGAGCGGCGGATCCGCTTGGCCATTTCGCAGCAACAATGGGACCAAATTGGTTTATGGATTGCGCGCTTGCCTGAGGCTAAACAGCAGCAAGAACGTTGGATTTATTGGCAGGCTCGCTCGCTAGTGGCACTTGGCCAAAAAGAACGCGCCACCCCAACCATAGAAAAATTGGCCGAAGAACGTAGTTATCATGGATTTCTAGCCGCTCAGTACTTGGGTCAAGATTATCAGTTAGGGGAGCAACTCCATCAAACCTCTGACGATACTTTAATGCAGCTAAATCAGCACCCAGTGGTACTTAAAGTGAAAGAGCTATTGGCACTTGAGGAGTATTACTCGGCGCGCACAGAGTGGGATACCTTGCTGCGTCGCTCAAGCTTGTTACGTCAGTTAGATTTAGGGGTATTAGCCTTAAGCCATAATTGGCAAGATTTTGCCGTTCAAGCCTCTATTGTTGCTAAGCAGTGGGATCAGTTAGAAATGCGCTTCCCTTTAAGTTTTGCTAAAGAGTTTGAGTACTTTGCTAATAAGCGCCAAGTAGAAGCTAGCCTGTTATTCGCAGTCGCGCGACAGGAAAGTGCCATGTATCCGTTAGCTCAAAGCACTGTAGGTGCTCGAGGCTTAATGCAGTTGATGCCTGCAACAGCTAAAGAAACTGCGCGTAAAATTGGCTTTAAATACCGCTCACGCACGCAGCTATTTACGCCTGAAGACAATATTAGATTGGGTAGTGCGTATTTAGATGGTTTGCTTAATCGATATAAAGGCAATCGAATTTTGGCCGCCGCAGCTTACAATGCAGGCCCACATAGGGTGAGCCGATGGTTAGCCGATAGGGGAGATGTTCCTGCCGATGTATGGGTAGAGTCTATTCCTTTTAAGGAAACCCGCCATTACGTGCAAAGTGTATTAGCTTATCAGGTGGTGTATCAATATCGGCGCCAGCAAGAGATCACGCCATTCCTAACGCCAAAAGAACTGGGTTACCCTTATGGCAAGCCGAAAAGCTAAGTCATTAGTACTCAACATTGGGTTTAAGCGTTTTGCTTCGCTATGGAAGCCGTGATGGGATGGTTGAGTTAATAGAGTTATTAAAGGCGTATGCGAGAGCTTACGCCTTTTGTTTAACGCTCTAAAGCGGCCTAGGGACTAAGGCGGTCGACTTTCCAGCCTTTTGCATCACTGGTGTAGCGAAACCTGTCGTGTAAACGATCGGCTTTACCCTGCCAAAATTCAATGCTGTCTGGCACCACTCTATAGCCGCCCCAAAACTCGGGTAAAGGAATGGGTTTGTTAGCGAACTCTTGTTTGTAGTGTTGTACTTGTTGTTCTAGTACTTCACGCTCAGCAATGACTTGGCTTTGGTGGCTTGCCCAGGCACCTATTTGGCTGCCACGGCCACGGCTGTGAAAGTACGCTTCAGATTGCTGGTGGCTCACTCGTTCTACACGACCTTCAATTCGAACTTGGCGTTGTAGGATGTTCCAGTGAAAAGTGATACAAGCTAGTGGTTGATGATCTAATTCTTGGCCTTTTCTACTACCATAATTAGTATAAAAAACAAAGCCTTGCTCATCAAACTCTTTGAGTAATACCACTCTGGCAGAGGGGCGGCCATCTGGCCCAACTGACGATACCGTCATCGATTCTGGTAATACAATGCCAGACTTCTCTGCCTGCTGTAGCCACTCGCCAAACAATTCAAATGGGTCTTCGTTTCCTGTTGGCTCCGGTGGTGACAACAGTACGCCTTGGCCTAAGGTTAACGCACAACGTATTTTACTTAACAGTGACATAATCAATTAGCTTAATTGGTTGATGCAACGAACAAAATGTTGCATGAAGAGATAAAAAGTGAATAGCCGATTTTGGATCATAGTTTACACTCAGAAACACAGTTTAACTATCAAGTTTTGCTTTGGCTTGGTATAGTTTTGCCTGGTTCGGATTTCAAGTTTAATTCTGCTTTGCAGACGAATAGAGGGTAAGTAATTTGGCCACAATTAAAGATGTTTCTCAGTTGGCGAATGTTTCGATATCAACAGTATCTCGTGTTATTAACAATACTGCTCAAGTCGCACCCGAGAAACGAGAGGCCGTACTCAGAGCGATGGAAGAACTGCATTATCGCCCAAATAGCTTTGCCCAAGCCTTAGTGAGCAAACGCTCCGACTGTATTGGTCTTATTGTTGGTGATTTAGGCGGTGGTCCGTTCTTCGTGCAAATGATGAAAGGCATTGAAGAAATTGTTGATGAGTCTGACAAGTACACGATTGTGATGTCTGGTCACCATAGCGCAGAAAAAGAGCGCCATGCCATCGACATTTTATTGCAGCGTCAATGTGATGCAGTGATTGTTCACTCTATGGCACTAAGTGACCAAGAATTACGAGAGGTTGCAGATTGCGATACTCCGTTTATTTTTATCAATCGCTTAATTCCAGGTTTTGAGCATCGTTGTGTTTATTTAGATAATCATGAAGGTTGTTACAAAGCCACATCGTTCTTGTTGGAAAAAGGGCATAAAGACATTGCCTTTATTACCACTGATGATTTGTCATTCTCCGATGGTGTAGAGCGTTTGTCGGGTTACCGTCATGCCATGGAAGAATCGTCTGGTCCGTTAAACGAAGAGTTAATTGCTCGCGCTTACCCAGATGAAATAGGTGGTAGCCAAGCAGTAGAGAAGCTACTTGAACGTGGCGTAGAGTTTAGTGCCATTGTGGGTTACAACGACTCAATGGTAGCTGGCGCTTTATCTGCTCTGCGTGATAAGGGTTACGATATCCCTGGTCAAATCTCGGTAGTAGGCTACGACGACAATCACTATGCGCGTTTTGTTCATCCTAAGCTGACTACGGTTCGTTACCCAATTGAAGATATGGGTAAACGCGCTGCGCAGTTAGCCATTGATATTTTAGAGACTAAAGGTCAAGAGATCGGTCCAAATGTTATGGATCTAAAATTCCTTCCAGAGTTGATCGTTCGCGACTCAGCCGCTAAAAAATCGTGATCTAATTCAAATAAACATTAATAAGGCTGCTTGCAGCCTTTTTTATGACTTGTCTTGAAACCCTTTTCTGGTATCGTTTTCATATCGAGTGCAAACTGTTAGCCGCATTTGAAGATTGAGTTTGAGATGACTTAATTGAAACTTTCCCGCTGTATAGAGTTGTTTGAATTACTTAGCTTTTCTAGGTATCAACAATTCTAAAAAACTTGCTGTTACGACCTAATTCATTAGGTCGTTTTTTTTTGCCTGCGTTTCACTGCATAATGGTGCTAAGTAAGGTGAAAAGGGAAAGTAAGTGATTAAACGAATTAGTATTGTTGGTTGTGGCTGGTTAGGCTTGCCACTAGCAAAGTCCCTGATAAAAGATGGTTACTCAGTGAACGGCTCTAAACGTGAATTGCACGAGCTCGCTGAGCTGCAGGCGCAGGGCATTAAGGCCTATCAATTAGAGCTAAATCCCCAGGTGGAGTCTAATGATATAGCGGGCTTACTTAACTGCGATTTGTTGATCATTAATATTCCTCCTGGCAGAAAAACTAATACTGCTGAATTCCATATCGCACAAATAAACGCGCTGTTACGTGCAGCCGAGCAGCAGGCGGTTAAGAAAATTCTCTTTATATCCTCCACTTCAGTGTATGGATCTCAACAAGGTGTAGTTGATGAGCTAAGCGAACGCTTGGCAGAAACCACTTCAGGTAGGGCTTTAAAACAGATTGAAGATCAAATATTCAGTCATTCTGCTTTCCAAGCAACGGTGTTGCGTTTTTCAGGCTTGGTAGGTGGGCAGCGTAAGCCCGGCCGATTTTTGTCGGGAAAAACCGTTAGCGGCCCTTTAAGCCCTATTAACATTATTCATCGAAGTGATTGTATTGGCTTAATTACTCAGCTGGTCAAGCGTGACCAATGGGGAGAAGATTTTAATGCCAGTGCTAGTGAACACCCCAGCAAGCAAGCGTTTTACCAGTTAGCCGCCGAGCAGCTAACGCTTCCGCCTCCTCATTTTGTTGAAGGGGCGAGCTCCAATAAAGTTATTTCCAATCAAAAAATTAAAACAACCTTAGGTTATCAATTTAACTACCCTGATCCCATGCAATGGTTACAGGCTAATATTCAAGAGGCAGAATAATGAGCGATTTTAGAAGTGATACAGTGACTCAGCCTAGTAAAGCAATGCGGGATTTAATGAGTCGTGCGCCTGTAGGAGATGATGTTTATGGTGATGATCCTACGGTAAATAAACTACAAGATTACGCTGCAGAGCGAATGGGCAAACAGGCTGCGTTATTTTGTAGCTCGGGCACCCAAGCTAATTTGTTGGCCATTATGGCTCACTGTCAGCGGGGCGATGAGTATATTTGTGGTCAAAATGCGCATAACTATAAATACGAAGGCGGTGGAGCCGCTGTATTAGGCAGCGTGCAACCGCAGCCAGTAGAGAACAGCAGTGACGGCAGCTTGTGTTTAAGCAAAGTTAAAGCAGCCATTAAATCAAACGACTTTCATTTTGCTAAAAGCCGTTTGTTATCTTTGGAAAACACCATTGGTGGGAAAGTACTGCCCATGGACTATCTAAACAGTTTGCGTCCCTTTGTTGATCAGCACAATTTGGCACTACATTTAGATGGTGCGCGTGTATTTAACGCCATTATAAAAAGTGGCCAAGATGAACGTAAACTGGTTGCTCCTTTCGACAGCTTTACAATTTGTTTGTCTAAAGGCTTAGGTGCGCCAATCGGTTCATTGTTACTGGGTAGTGAAGAGTTAATCGCTACAGCCACTCGTATTCGCAAAATGCTAGGTGGCGGTATGCGCCAAGCCGGGATTATTGCCGCCGCCGGTCACTATGCCTTAGATAATAATGTGAAACGCTTAGCTGAAGACCATGCTAATGCTGTTTATTTAGCTGAACAGTTGGCGACTATAGAAGAACTTGAGTGTGACCCAAGCGCTGTTCAAACCAATATTGTTTACGCTAATTGCCGCAGGAACCAATCAGGGCCTTTAGCGGAGGAATTGGCTAAACAAGGCATACTGATGACGGCAGGCTCGCCGATGCGTTTTGTAACCCACTTAAATGTGAATCAACAAGACATTCAAACGCTCATTGCGGCCATAAAACAGTTTTACGTTAGTCACTAAATTAAGGCGAACCATGAAGATTGAAATGCTGAGTACTGGCGATGAAGTGCTGCAAGGCGATATTGCTGATACCAACGCCGCGTGGTGCGGCCAAGAGTTAAATGACCTTGGTTTAAGCTTTAGCCGCCGCCAAACGGTCGCAGATAACTTAGACGATATTGTTGATGCCTTAAATCAAGCCGCAGAACGTAGCGATTGGGTATTAGTAAATGGTGGTTTAGGCCCAACTTCAGACGATTTGAGTGCTGATGCTGCAGCAAAACTGGTAGGCAAAGCGCTTACCCTTAACCAACGTTGGTTAGATAAGTTGCAGCAGTGGTATACCGATCAAAATGTCATTATGCCAGAGAGCAACATTAAGCAAGCTATGTTGCCCGTTGGAGCAGAGCTGGTTGATAACCCCATTGGTACCGCCTGTGGTTTTATTGTTGAGCATGCGGGAGCAAAGTTATTGTTTACTCCAGGCGTGCCAAGTGAGTTTAAACGTATGCTAAAAGAGCAGTGGTTTCCTATGCTTAAAGCGGCTGCGCCAAGTACTCAAGGTGAAGTTAAGCGCTTTTATACTTTTGGTTTGTCGGAGTCTTCTCTTAACGATCGCTTTAATGATTTGGTATTACCGGAAGGGGCGCGTTTAGGTTACCGCTCATCAAGACCAAGTATTGAAGTAAAATTGTTTTACCCCTGCCAAGATGAGCAGTTTACTCAACTTAGCCAGCATATTCGCCACGAGCTAGCGGAGCACGTATTTACCGAAGACCAAGGTAATTGGGCGTTGCACATACAGCAAATGATGATTGCTCAAGGGAAAAAGCTGGTGCTAGCCGAGTCATGTACTGGCGGCATGCTAGCTGCGGAGTTAATCGCCGTGGCGGGGAGTTCGGCGTATTTAGAGCGTGGTTTTGTTACTTACAGCAATGAAGCCAAGCAGCAGAGCATAGGTGTTGCTAAAGAAACTATTGAGCAATTTGGAGCAGTATCTATCGAAACCAGTCAGGCAATGGCTTTGGGGGCGTTACAACATAGCCATGCCGATATCGCACTCTCCATTACTGGTATTGCTGGCCCAGAGGGTGGCAGTGAGGAAAAACCAGTGGGTACGGTGTGTTTTACTTTAGCCGAAGGCGACCGCTGTATTAGTCAACAGTTACTATTAAGTAATCGAAGTCGCTCTGTAGTACGTATTATGGCTACAGCCGTGGCAATGGATATGTTACGCCGTTACCTTACGGATTTACCTGTCGCAGGTGACTATCAACACCTAAAGCGGATAGCCAGCAGAAATTAACCCACCACGAAATTTATTCAATACATACGTGGTCTGTTATAAAAAGGAGATGCTATGTGGTTGAAATTTAAGCGTGATTGGGAAGAGTCTGAATCTTCCGTAACCCCCGAAGCGTTGTTTAAACAACGCCGCAATATTATCAAAGGCTTAGGTGTCGCCGGTGCCAGCAGTTTACTGCCGGTTACTGGCCATGCGGCTTCGTGGTTTGGTAGTGACGACGATGAACCGGCTGCCATTGTGCGTAGAGCCTTACAGAAAACCGATATTGCGCCGCTGCACAATGATGCGCTCACTCCAGAATCCAAAGCCATTAGCCACAATAACTTCTATGAGTTTGGTACCGCTAAAGACGACCCAGCAAAGAACAGCCGAAACTTTAACCCCACACCTTGGTCTATCACCATTGATGGCTTAGTTGAAAAGCCAGTCACTTTAGATCTCGACGATGTGATGGCCAAAATGGCCTTAGAGCAACGGATTTATCGCTTACGCTGTGTTGAAGCCTGGTCGATGGTCATCCCTTGGGTTGGCTTTTCGCTTAGCGACTTATTGAAAATGGCTAAACCCTTATCTTCGGCCAAGTATGTTGCCTTTGAGACTCTTTACGATCCAGAACAAATGCCCGGGCAAAAAAGCCGCTTTGTCGGTGGCGGTATAGATTACCCTTACGTAGAAGGTTTACGCCTTGATGAAGCAATGAATCCACTCAGCTTTATGGCGGTGGGCATGTATGGCAAAACTCTACCTGCGCAAAATGGAGCACCGCTGCGTTTAGTTGTGCCTTGGAAATATGGATTCAAAAGTATTAAATCTATTGTAAGAATTCGCTTTTTAGATAAGCAACCACCAACAACCTGGAATCTTTTAGGGCCCAGTGAATACGGCTTTTACGCCAATGTAAATCCTCAGGTTGACCACCCTCGTTGGAGCCAAGCCTCGGAGCGACGCATTGACGATGCTGGCTTGCTTGGGCGCAAACGTATCGACACTGAAATGTTTAACGGCTATAGCGAACAGGTAGCCCATATGTACAAAGACATGGATTTGAGTCGTTATTATTAATGGGGACCGATGTGAATAAGCGCATTAACCAGTATTTAGCCAAGCATCAATGGCAAACGCGGCTCGCTCTGCATGTATTGCTACTCAGCCCTTTTGCATACTGCGTAACCGCTGTTCTTAATGGGTGGTGGGGCGGTGATCCTGTGCAAGCTATTATTCATTATTTTGCTAACAGCGCGCTAAACATACTGCTGATTACCTTGTGTTTAGCGCCTTTGTCACGGCGTTTTAAATTGCCGAGCTTGTTAGCGTTTAGACGGCTTATTGGATTGTATGTGTTTGCTTATGCCTTGTTGCACTTGGCCGCTTACTTACTCATAGATCTAGGCTTAGACTGGGGCTTGTTTTGGCAGGAAACGATTAAGCGTCCGTATATTTGGTTAGGCATGCTGGGTTTTGTGGTGTTACTAGCAATGAGTATTACCTCGCTTAAAAAGCTACAGCAGGGATTAGGACGCCGTTGGTTGCAGTTACACGGCTTTATCTACCCAATTGCTTTACTGGTGGTGATTCACTTTTGGTGGTCACTTAAATCTGGTTGGCTGGAGCCGGTGATATATTTAGCGATTATTGGCGTTTTGTTTTTTATGCGTAAAGTGCAAATTCAGCGCTGGTTAAGCAGCTTTGCTAAATAGTTAACTTTTCGCATTCCAAAATGCAAAGTTGTTTTTTCCATTGTGTTTTACTTGGTACATCGCTTGGTCGGCACGGTGAAGTATTTGGCTGAAGTCTTCATTGTGACGGTGAAAACTACATACGCCAATGCTTAAGCTCACGGCCACTTCGATATGATTGTATTTAAAGGGCTGGTCAAAGCTTTTGAGCAATTGCTGGCAAAGCTGTTCTAGCTTTTGTGGTTCACTATAGGGGACGAGCAGGGCGAATTCGTCACCACCAATCCGCCCACATTTCCCGTGAGCTGGACAGCTATTTTGAATCTGTGCCGCGCAAGCCTTAAGAATATGATCTCCTGCGGTATGGCCATGTTGATCATTAATTGGTTTAAATTTGTCTAAATCAATAAACATTAAGGTGCCGCCGTCATCCCCAATGTTTTGGCAGTAGTCATTAAACTGCGCTTCAAAGGCATGGCGGTTTAGTAAGCCGGTTAAGTTATCTTGATGAGCCAGTTTCGATAAACGATGTTGATCCAAGCGCAACTGGGTAACATCTATATGGGTACCAATTACTCTTAGCGGATGGTTATCGTCATCATATTGTTGAACCGTGCCGCGGTCTTTTATCCAGCGAGTACTGCCGTCTTGGTGAAGCATCCTATATTCAATATTGTACTCATCGCTATGGCCATTAATCATCGAATCAAAGGCTTTTATCGCCAGCTCTTTATCTTCTGGGTGAAGATTAGACTTCCAGTTTTCGTATAGCGCTTCTTGTTTTGTGGCGGATATACCACAAATTTTTCCGTATTCAGAATTGTAAAGGCTCAGCCGGCCACTAGGGATGTGTTGCTCCCATAGTACTAAACCACTGTCATTTAAGGTGATATTGAGAAGATTTTGGGTGTCTTGTAACTGGTGGGTCAGTTGACGATTTTTCTCTCTTAATTGAGCGATAATCTTGTCGCTTTCATCCATAAATTCGACTTTACAATAGTTTTACAATTGTAAGCAGCATATCAAAAAACGGTATGTCATTCCCATACAACTTTTGACTGCTCGGTCAAATATACCAAGTGATTCACTTTTTTTTGGTGTATCACTTGGTTTACATATGGTGTTAGTGTCTGTTAAAAATTACCATGAACCCGTGCTAGGCATAGACAACCAAGGTTCTTGTGCAGGTAAAGACTCGCCTTGTTGTAAAAGTTCTACTGAAATCCCATCTGGCGATACTATAAATGCCATGTGGCCATCACGAGGCGGACGGTTAATGGTAACGCCGGCATTTTGTAGCTTGTCGCATAAGCCGTAAATATCTTCTACCGATACCGCAATATGACCAAAGTTACGACCGCCGCTGTAGCTTTCTTGATTGCCATTTTCGTCTGGCCAGTTGTAAGTAAGCTCTAGGCAAGGTGCGTCTTCGGCTTTTACGCGGGCTAAGTCTTCATCTGCGGCTAAGTAAATTAAAGAAAAGCGACCTTGTTCGCTTTCGTAGCGACGGGCTTCGGTCATCCCTAACAAGTTGCAATAAAAGTTAAGTGATTCATCGAGGTCTTTTACTCGAACCATGGTGTGAAGAAACTTCATTTTTATCTTCCTATCGTATGTAAACGTTTATAAATTTATGAGTTACTGAATGTCATATTAGTCTTGAGTAATACAAACATCGCTTGTTGGAATACAACTGCAGCTAAGAATATAGCCCTGTTGTTTTTCATCGTCGGTTAAGCCGCTATCTTCCAATACCTTAACGTCGCCACTTTGCAGTTTTACTTTACAGCTTCCACAAAATCCGCCGCGGCAAGAATAGCTTAAGTTTAATCCAGCCTGTTCGGCTTGCTCTAATAAGTTCTGCTGATTATTGCCTTGTACATAAGTATCCCAGCTATCAAACAGAATATTGACGGGTTTGGTCTCCACCTTCTCTGTGAGCTGGTGGCCAAAGCTTTCTTCATAGTAATCTGACTCGTACACTCCAAGAGCCAGTAGCTGCTCTTTGGCGCTTTGCATAAAGGTTTGTGGGCCACAAACAAACACTGTTCGCTGATCTAAATCAGCAATGTCCATTAACATACCGCGATTTAAGCGGCCTTGGTAACCTTGCCAATTGGCTGGGGCATTCTGAGTAAGGGTGTAGCGAATATTGCAGTGTTTAAAGTTATTGCTGAGCTGGGCTAACTCCGCTTCGGCAATTAAGTCCTGCTCGCTATGGGCGCTGTGTAAAAACACGATATCTTTTTCGATATTCATGTCACTTAAGTAACGAAGCATCGATAGCATAGGCGTTATGCCACTGCCAGCGGACAGCAATAGCAGCTTTTGGTTGTTACTTTTACCTAGATGGAAGTCGCCACTTGGCGCGTGAGTGTTTAAGTGCATACCCGGTTTAAGGTTATCGTGCAGCCAGTTAGACGCTTGGCCGTCGGTTACTCGTTTTACGGTTATAGCTAAGCGATAAGGGCGACTGGGCGAGCTTGATAAAGTGTAATTACGATGAACAGGCTTGCCGTCGATCTCAAGTTCAAGCCCCATGTATTGGCCGGGTAGGTAATTAGCTTGTATATGTTTAGGTGGCTCAAAGACAAAGGTTTTTACATCGTGGGTATCTTGCTGAACTGCAATGCAACTTAGCTTAACCGCCTCACCTTGCTGCCACTGTTGAGCTGAGGGAGTGCTGGTCGCTTGGCGTTTTTCAGAGGTATCTGGATACACCTCTGCTTGGCGCGTTTCTAGTACCTCAATGCTGTCGTATAAGCTGATTTTTCCACTATTTAGAGCCACAACATTTTGCCCAAAATACACATTACCGCCGTCACCTTGGCGATATTTAGCGAAGATAGCAAGCGGCTCTTTATTCGGATGAAATTGACCACTAGCTTGGTCAAGGGTTGTAAATACACAGCGAGAACAGGGGTTTTGTACTTCAAATTCTACTTCACCAATTTTAAAGCGCTTCCAGCCATCTTCGGCAAAAGCCTCGGTGTTTTTTACCACAATATTAGGACGAAACTGTTCCATGCTGTGACGAGCACTAGAGCGTAAATTGAGATCCTCAAGCGACGCTTCAGAAATCAGCAGTAATGGATAGCCGTCGGCAAAAGAAACCTGACTCTCTCGTTGTTTTACTTTGCGCTGAGATTGCTGACCAAAAAACACCAAGTGACAAGGTTCGCCTAAATACTCACTAAACCAAGCATCGTAAGAATCGTGGCAATGTTGCGCTTGTACGCTGTCTTTCCAAATCATTACCTCACGGTAATCCTCCGAGAACTCGCTATATTTAATATCAAGCGCTGCCATATTAGGTGCGCGCAAATGCAAACCATCGCGATTTAGCGCGCTATGGATTTGTGCCAACTTAGGGTGAGTTCTCGCGGTAATCTGTATGCCGTCTGGCTGGCAAACAACAAATCGGCGGTCAAAAGCTAAACCGTGTTCCTCAACATAAGCATGATTAAGGTGGATACCGGCCGTTGATTTAATGGGATAAACACTCAGTTGGCTTAGTCGTGCATCACTCACAGTTTTACTTCCTTCAGCAAATTGGTTTTTCAATACTACTCAAGCTCTTGCGTTCAAGCCATAGGAATTTGGCTGGTTACCATGCTAAAAACTGCTCAGTGTTACTTGGTAATTCCGCACATCAGCTTTATACTGTTCGTATATACAGTTATGAGTGCAGCATATTGACAACTCCAGCTTCAATTCAGCGTAAGATTATCCATGTAGACATGGATTGTTTTTATGCGGCTGTGGAAATGCGTGACCAGCCAGAATTAGCCAATGTACCACTGGCGGTTGGCGGTATGCGTAGCGGCCGAGGCGTATTAACTACCTGTAATTACATTGCCCGCCAATATGGTATTCGCTCGGCGATGCCAACTCATAAAGCTATGCAACTTTGCCCAGATTTAGTGCTAGTGCCACCACGTATGGCCGCCTATCAAGATGCCAGCCAGCAAGTGCAGGCAATTTTTCATGATTATGCTGACGCAATTGAGCCATTATCTCTCGATGAAGCCTACCTAGACGTAACCAGTAGCCAAGCCTGCCGTGGTTCAGCCACCTTAATTGCCGAGCAAATTAGGCAAGATATCTTTGATAAAACCGGTTTAACCGCCTCAGCGGGGGTTGCTCCTGTAAAGTTTCTGGCCAAAATCGCCTCAGACCTCAACAAACCCAATGGCTTATTTGTGATTAAACCGGAGCAGGTGAGCGAATTTATTGAAACCTTAGCCCTAGAAAAAATTTCTGGTGTAGGCAAAGTGAGCATTGAAAAACTGCATCACCAAGGGCTTTACACGGGGGGAGATATTCGTCGTGCGGAGCGAGATAAACTAAAACAAATTTTTGGCAAGTTTGGCGAGATGTTATGGATGCGCTGCCAAGGCGTGGACGAGCGGGCGGTCAGTAACGACCGGCAACGTAAATCGGTAGCGGTGGAGCGTACCTTTGCGCAAGACGAAGGCGACCAAGGTATTTTGGTGGAACGTTTAATGGCTTTACTGCCAGAGTTACAACGCCGTAGTGAAAAGCACCTTAAACAAGCCAAAATGAATAAATTAGGCGTAAAGGTGAAATTCGCTGATTTTCAGCAAACCACCAAAGAGCAGCAATGCCAACAAATTGATGAAACAACCTTATTGGAGCTGTTTAACGAAGCGCTAGCGAGAGGTAAGGGCAAAGCCGTACGATTGATTGGTTTACATATTGGCCTAGCGCCAGAACAGCAAAACCAGTCACCACAACTGATTTTGCCGTTTTAGTTCAGTTATTTAGTTATCTCGCGGTCGTAACTTAATCGCTTAGCGGCATCTAGTGTTAGCATTTGCATAAAGGCACGAGTTTCTGCATCGCTGCCTGATGGTGTGCTTGAACTGCCTCCTGCACCAAATACGTTGGTGGGCACATTACGTTTAGCAAAAGCATCAGCCCAAAGCGCTTGAATTTTCACTTCCGCTTCCAGTTTTTGTGCCAAGGCGTTATCGGCTTCTAAAATCACTCGCTTTTGATAGGCTTCAGCTTCGGCCAGTGTTTGCTGGGTTTCGGCTTCAATACGTGCTTTTTCTAAATTGATT
Source organism: Agarivorans sp. 1_MG-2023 (assembly GCF_030548385.1). NCBI lineage: Bacteria > Pseudomonadati > Pseudomonadota > Gammaproteobacteria > Alteromonadales > Alteromonadaceae > Agarivorans > Agarivorans sp. 1_MG-2023. The sequence continues at coordinate 40,183 of NZ_JAUOSJ010000017.1, forward strand.
TCAGCGGTTTCTTTAGAAATTTTCGCTTGAGCTTTTAATTTTTCAGCGTTGGTTATCGCTAATTGCTTATCGGTTTGTGCTTCAGTGGTTTTTTGTATTTGCTCTACTTTCGCTTTTGCCTGACGTTCGGCAACTTCACGCTCACCGCGAGCGATGGCTAATAAACGTTGCTCTTCTTCTTGAACACGTTGCTCTCTGGCGATTGCTCGGTCGGCTGATGCCTTTTGTTTTAATTGCATACGCTCGATAAATTTAGCATTAGGGCGCATATCGGTGATGAGAGCAGATACTACGGTTACCCCAAAATCGGTGAACCGTTGTGATTTACGTAAAGGTAGTCCGTCTTCTCCTAGCACCTTATTTACCACAAAAACGGTTTTGCTATTATCGCCATATTCATCTTGGTCGGTACCTAAAGCGGCATTAGCGCTGCCTGTTGATTGTTTAGAATGAATGATAATTTCTTCTCGTTTAACCAATAAAATACCGCTGTTCATTTGGTTTTCAAATTCAGAGTTGAACTCGGTGCGTCCGCCTGCGTAATACTCCTCTGCGGCCATTAAAGACGCGTTGGCTTGCAAGGTTTCTTTAAATGCAGGAATGAGAGCGGTGCGTAGCAAGTTTTCTGGTGATCTAAACTCGTGGGCTAGGTGGAGAAAAGATTCATGATCTGAAGGGATTGAAAACCGCACCGTCGCTTCTGCGTGGGCATCAACTTGATCCAAAAACATGATGCTCATTGGTGGCAAGCTAGCCGAAGAATTGTCAGAATCTTTTTCGGCTCGAATTGAGTTGCTAGATGAACCCGATAAGGCCTGAACTGTCATGGCTCTTTTCCACGAATTATATCGACCAAAAGGGTAAAACTTGTAGCCGACCTCGGTTACTACCGCTTCGTTACCGGTTACAGTTCTTACGTGATAAATGTAACCTGGCTCAGCGTAGAAGAATGAGTTACTTAAGGTGTAAATGAGTCCCGCAATCATCACTAAACCAGCCACAAACTTAACGTTAAATTTGAAACCATTGCTTAGCTTATTGATTTTATCCAAACTTAGCTTTTTATCTAAGGTGTCTTCACTCATTACTAGATCCTTCTAATTGTTTTATATCGATATTTAATGGCGCAGGATACTAGCACAAGTTGATCAATGCTTGATTAAAACATCATTAAAATAGAGAAAAAGTTTAGAAGAAAACAAGAGGGGCTGGTTGAATTGAAAATGTATCGAGTGATTAAGATACCAAGCTGGCAGGGCGCCAGCTTGGTGAGTAGTGCTTACGCTTTTACGGGAACGTTTTTCAATACGGCTACCAATAATTGCCAGTACTTTACTACAGCGGCAATTTCTACTTTTTCGTCTGGGCTGTGTGGAAATTTGATGGTTGGCCCAAAAGACGCCATATCCCATTCAGGGTAAGCACTTTTAAATAAGCCACACTCTAGTCCTGCGTGAATCACCATGACATTCGGGCACTTGCCAAACAGTTCTTGGTAACTATCTTGAACGAGAGTTTTCATTACCGAGTCAGTTTCTGGCTTCCAACCCGGATAAGCACCAGAGAATGAAACGGTAGCTGAAGTAAGGCTGAACAAAGAGGCTAGGCTGGCTTCTACTTGTAAACGGCTAGAGTCAATTAGCGAGCGCACCAACACTTTTATATCGATGCTGTCTGCACTTTGGCTAATTACACCAAGGTTAAGTGATGTTTCTACCACGCCTTCAACTGCTTGGCTCATGCTAACAACGCCGTTGGTACAAGCATTTAAGCTGGCAACAATTTGCTGAGAAAGTTCGCCAGTCAAGCTTTGGCTTGGTGTATCAATGGCGGCTGCGGTGATCTCTAAGTCAGTTTCTACCGCACCAAATTCACCGACAATGTCGTCGATTTGGCTAGCAATAAACTGCGCTAAAGCGGCCTGTTGTTCAGCTTTATAAACCAGCTTAGTGCTAGCTTCGCGTGGAATAGCGTTACGTAAACTACCGCCTTGAATATTGCACAATACAGGTTCAAAACCTTGCTGTTGCATGGCAGCTACAATACGAACTAGCAGTTTATTAGCATTGGCTCGGCCGGTATCGATATCACAGCCAGAGTGACCACCTTTTAAGCCTTTAACACTTAACTCAATCGCTAGTTGTTGGGTGTTGGTCGCTTGATATTCGCTAGCAAAGCTAATGCTGGTATCGCCGCCACCCGCACAACCCATGTACACTTCGCCTTCTTGCTCAGAGTCGGTGTTGATTAGCAGCTTGCCTTCTAATACACCCGCCTGTAGGCCAAAGGCGCCGGTCATGCCTGCTTCTTCATCAATGGTAAATAGCGCTTCAATTGGGCCATGCTCAATGTCGTTGCTGGCAAGTACCGCTAAAATTGACGAACCGCCAATGCCGTTGTCAGCGCCTAAAGTGGTCCCTTCTGCGGTAACCCAGTCGCCATCAATGTAGGGGCGAATAGGATCTTTAGTGAAGTCGTGTTGGGTATCGTTGTTCGCTTGCGGCACCATATCTAAATGGGCTTGTAGAATCACACCTTGGCGATTCTCCATGCCAGCGGTAGCAGGTTTTTTAATGATCACATTGCCAACAGCATCTTGAAAATGTTCAAGCTGATGCTCGCTAGCTAAACTTGTCACCCAATCGATCATGGCTTGTTCATGCTTAGAAGGGTGAGGAATAGAACACATGGTTTCAAAATGCTGCCACAAGGCCTGTGGTTTTAGCGAAGATAGTGTAGACACAAAGTCACCTTAAAATCTGTATTTGTAGAATGAATGAGACTGTAGCAGCTCAATTATATGAATATAAGCCTGTATTAAGCTATTTAGCTGGAATAATTGTTTATAAACAAGTTCTGATTCAGTAGAGCATTGAATTCGTCTTGATGGTTAGCATGATAATCACTATCAAGAAAGTCCTAACGCTGGCAGATAATCCAAATAAATGTGCTGTTCTAGCGGATATTAACGCTGTGAGTTGGTGATTTTAGGTTTTTTTGCTGATCTAGCGCAGGTTGGCTTCATCATCCGGTAGCATCTTACTTAGGCCACGAATATAATGCCTCGCGATTTCCGCTGTTAGCTTTAATGGAATGCCTAACAACGGCCAACTAAACCACTGTCTGTCCAAGGAACATACACTGCTATGTTAGAGAAACTATTTAAATTGAAAGCGCATGGCACTGATGTGCGCACAGAAGTCATTGCGGGTTTAACCACCTTCTTGACCATGGCCTACATCATTTTTGTAAACCCTAGCATGCTAGCTGCCACAGGGATGGATCAAGGCGCAGTATTTGTTGCGACTTGTTTAGCTGCAGCGGTTGGTTGTTTCATTATGGGCCTTTATGCTAACTATCCTATCGCTCAAGCGCCGGGTATGGGCTTAAACGCATTCTTCACGTATGGCGTAGTGCTTGGCATGGGTCATAGCTGGCAAGTGGCCTTAGGTGCGGTGTTCTTATCGGGTGTTATTTTCATTTGCTTGAGCTTGTTTAAAGTTCGTGAGTGGATCATCAACTCGATTCCGCAAACATTACGTGTAGGTATTGCTGCCGGTATTGGTTTGTTCCTTGGTTTTATCGCCCTTAAAAATGCTGGCATTGTGGTAGACAACCCAGCTACGTTGGTGAGCTTAGGTCACGAGAATCCACATCAGATGATTCTAGCTGCATTAGGCTTCTTCCTGATTATTGGCCTTGAGTACCGCAAAGTTAAAGGTGGCGTACTTATTTCTATTTTGGCGATTACGGTATTGTCGATTGTATTGGGTTACACCCAATATGGCGGTATTGTTTCTATGCCTCCTAACCCTGCTCCTACCTTTATGCAGCTAGATATTATGGGCGCTTTAGATGTGACCATGATCAGTGTTATTTTTGCTTTCTTGTTTGTTGATTTATTCGACACTGCAGGCACCTTAACTGCGGTTGCTCAGCGCGGTAAATTACTGGACGAAAACGGCAATCTACCAAACCTTAGAAAAGCACTGTTAGCTGACTCTAGCGCGACTATTGCAGGCTCTATGCTGGGTACATCTAGCACAACTTCTTACGTTGAAAGTGGCGCGGGTGTAGAAGTGGGTGGCCGCACTGGCCTTACCGCTGTAGTGGTTGGTGTGCTATTTATCTTAGCGCTATTGTTCTCGCCATTGGCTGGAATGATCCCTGCCTACGCTACCGCTGGTGCCTTGTTCTACGTATGTACTTTAATGCTATCGGGCCTTATTAACGTAGACTGGACCGACTTAACCGAAGCCGCTCCGGCTGCAATTGTGGCTATTTTAATGCCGCTGTCGTTCTCTATTGCCGACGGTATCGCAATTGGTTTTATCTCTTACGCCGCGATTAAGCTGTTAGCTGGTCGCCATAAAGAAGTACCGTTAAGCGTTTGGGTACTGGCTGTAGTATTTGTACTTAAGTTTGCATTTTTCTAAAGCTGACTAAAACCTCATAACAAGCAAGGTCGTCACAATGTGGCGACCTTTTTTTATGGTATATTTTATTCATTAATAAGACTGCGAGTAAGTTGTTGTGAAGGAAAATCTATCCGAAGTATTGTTTAAGCCACGTATTAATGTGGTAGAAACCTCCACTGTTTCAAACTCTAATGCGGCTCAATCAACCGCTATAGGCCAAGAAGATGGCAGAAACTGGTATCGCTTGTTACGCCGAGAATACTGGGCATGGTTAGGCTTAGACCCCATTGAAACCGAGCGTTTGTTTGCCAGTATCGCCATGTGCGACAAACCACGTACCAGCGAGTTGTTAGACACCATCGGTGGTTACCAACCAGGTAACTGGAATTATGAGTGGATGCAGCGTGCGGTAGGGCATCAAGTTAAGGCTAAACAAGCCGCCGAAGAAGGTGAACAACAGCAGGCCTACAGTGAGTTTTTACAAGCTAGTTACAGCGCCACTGTAGCGGCTTATCCGCACTTTAAAGGGGACGATTTAGCCACTTCTGCACATGCGCTTGCTCATAGTAATTTTGTGTCTGCTATGGAGCACAGCCAGTATCAATGCAAAATTATTAATGTGCCCATTGAAGGCAAACAAGTGCCTTGTTATTTGCATTTACCTGATACCGATTCGGTAAAACCGGTGGTGTTAGTGAGCGGCGGCTTAGATACCATTCAAACCGAGTTGTATCCGTTTTTTGAGCGATTCTTAGCACCGGCCGGCATTGCCATGCTGTGTATCGATTTGCCAGGAGCAGGGCATTGCTCTCACTGGAAATTGCAACAAGACAGCAGCAAGATCCATTTAGCCGTGCTAGATCATCTCCCTGAAGTGCCATGGGTTGATCATGCCCGTGTTGCCATGTTGGGTTATCGATTTGCTGGCAACGTAGCAGCACGTTTGGCATTTATCGCCTCGCAACGTTTGCGCGCAGTAGTGACAGTGGGTGCACCTGTAGACCGATTGTTTACCGATATTCAGCGTTTCCAAAACTTGCCACAAATGTATCAAGACTGTTTAGCCAATCGCAGCGGGAGCAACGCAGGCAATACCGAAAGCTTGTTTTATCGTTGCTTACCCTTGTCCCTCAAAACCCAAGGCATTTTAGGTGGGCCACGTACCAAGCTACCTATGTTTGTGGTAGGGCGTAAGAATGATGCAATTAGCCCACAAACCGATATCTCTTTGTTAAATATGGCTTCATCCCATTGTGAAGTTGAAATGCTAAAAGAGGTGGATTCACTAGAAAATTACAACCAAATCTTCACAAAGGTCACGCATTGGCTACAAAAGCAATTGTGATTTCAGTTAATTGTGGTCATTATGGTGATACCAAATGTTGTTGAACAACCATCACTGTGGAGAGATTAAGCGCATGGAAGTGACTTGGCCAAGCCATGGAAAGTTGACCTCGAGATTTACCGCTATGGGGCCGTACTTTCGCAAGGAACATAGTAGTAAAGAACAGTACTTTTTTGATTGCCTAGCCTCTTGTGTTAGCGACAAACCAGCAGCAGAAGAACGCGAGTTTTTTGGCTGGTGGTTAGAGCTACGTGTGAGCGAAGACAATTTTGAATACCATTACTGGTTCGGACTATACGACAAGCAGGGCGAGTGGCAAGAAGGCGCCATTCCAGCAAAACACCAAAAAGAAGTTCAAGACTCTTTAGACGTGTTTTACCAAAAGCTGCTAGATACCCTACAAAAGTTAGAACTTAGCGTTAGCGCTGCTCCCTCGTTATCCCCCAATTTGGCTCTCCCGGCAGCTTAAGCCGAAGAGTTCCGCAAAAAAAATGGCGCACAGAGTCTGTGCGTCTTATTAATATCAGGTAGAATACTCGCTTTGCGTTTTAGCCGAGTTGGAATAATTAACAAGCATGTTGAAGCAAACCATTGTAGTTAAGTTAGGCACCAGTGTGCTTACTGGAGGCACCTCTAAGCTTGATCGCGCCCATATGATTGAGTTGGTGCGACAGTGTGCATTGTTGCGCAAAGCCGGTCATCAGCTGATTGTGGTCTCTTCAGGTGCCATTGCGGCAGGGCGAGAACACCTTTCGCTCACGCACAATAACATTGCGCCTACTATTGCCAACAAGCAAATGTTGGCAGCGGTAGGCCAGAGTAGATTAATTCAAACCTGGGAAAGCCTGTTTGGCATCTACGATATGCATGTTGGGCAAATGCTACTCACACGAGCAGATTTAGAAGATCACGAACGCTTTCTCAACGCCAAAGATATACTCAAAGCGTTGTTAAAACACGGTATTGTGCCAATCATTAATGAAAATGATGCAGTGGCAACGGCTGAAATAAAGGTTGGCGACAATGATAACTTGTCGGCGCTAGTCGCTATTTTGGGTGAAGCAAACAAGCTACTACTGTTAACCGACCAACCCGGTTTATATACCGCTGATCCTCGCAACAACCCAGATGCTAAATTGATTGAAGTCGTACCGGAAATTAGCGCGTCTATTGTTGCCTTGGCTGGTGGCAGTGTGGGGGGATTAGGAACCGGTGGAATGGCGACCAAGCTGCAAGCTGCCGAAGTTGCTGGCAGAGCAGGGGTTGAAGTGATTATAGCTGCAGGCCATGCTGAAAATGTGATTACACGTTTAGTTGAAGGGGAAAGTGTGGGTACACGTTTCCCTACCGACAATACCTCCCTCGAAAATCGCAAACAGTGGATTTTGGCCGGTTTTCCGCCAGAAGGTGAGTTGGTATTGGATGATGGTGCTTGTAAGGCCATTATGGACTGTGGTTCAAGCTTGTTACCAAAAGGCATCACCGCTATTCGAGGTAAGTTTAGTCGCGGAGATGTAGTGCGTATTGTCGATAGCAAAGGTCTAGAAGTTGCTCGCGGTGTTTGTCGCTACCAAGCCAAAGCGATGGACTTAATAAAGGGCTTACATTCAGAGAAAATTGAAGAAACCCTGGGGTATGGCTACGGGCCTGTTGCTGTTCACCGTGACGATTTAGTATTGAAATAGGAATTCCAAATGAGTTTACAAACACTAGGGCAACAAGCCAAACAAGCTAGCTTTGATTTAGCAACCTTAAGTACTAGCCAAAAAAATGCAGCGCTAGCGGCCATTGCCGATCAGTTAGAAGCTCAACAAGAGCGCATTCTTGCGGCCAATAAAATTGATTTAGACGCAGCACGCCAAAATGGATTATCTGAAGCTTTGCTGGACCGTTTAATGCTAAACAGCGAACGCTTAGCGGGCATTGCTGGCGACGTGCGTAACGTTATTTCACTTAACGACCCTATCGGCAGCGAGATGGATTGCCGCGTATTAGAAAACGGCCTGCGTTTATCACGCCGCCGTGTGCCATTAGGTGTAGTAGGGGTCATTTACGAAGCGCGGCCTAACGTAACTATTGATATTGCCGCTTTATGTTTAAAAACCGGCAACGCCAGTATTTTGCGTGGCGGTAAAGAAACCTTCCATTCAAACATGGCGCTTGTGTCGGTAATTCAATCTGCCTTAGAGCAAACAGGTTTGCCAGCGGCAGCAGTGCAATACATTGAAAAACCTGATCGCGAACTGGTAGGCGAACTACTGCGCTTAGACGACTACGTGGATATGATTATTCCTCGTGGCGGCGCGGGCCTGCACAAAATGTGTCAAGAGAACAGCACCATTCCGGTGATTATTGGCGGCTTTGGCATTAGCCATATCTACGTAGATAACTCGGTAGATTTGGCTGCTGCACTCAATGTAATTGAGAATTCAAAAGTTCAGCGTCCTTCTGCCTGTAATGCGCTAGACAGCCTATTGGTTGATCAAAACGTAGCCGCAGAGTTATTGCCAATGTTAGCCGAGTGCATGAACAATTCATCGGTTAAATTAGTGGCTACCGAAAACGCCATGGCGGGTTTAGCCAATGCCAAAGACTTACAAGCAGCGGGCGAAGGTGACTTTGATACCGAATGGCTAAGTTACACCCTAGGGGTGAAGGTAGTGGCAGACGTAGAAGAAGCGATTGCTCACATGCGTACCCATAACGCTAGCCACTCAGATGCAATATTGTCGAACAACCTAAATGCCGTAGAGCGCTTTGTTAATGCGGCGGGTTCTGCCGCAGTATATGTAAATGCTTCTACACGCTTTACTGATGGTGCTCAGTTTGGTTTAGGTGCCGAAGTAGCAGTATCCACCCAAAAGCTGCACGCTCGCGGCCCAATGGGTTTAGAAGAACTTACCAGCTACAAATGGGTAGGTATTGGTGATATGTTAGCTCGCCCGTAAGCAGCATCTGCCTTACACTAAAAGCCTGCTTTGCAGGCTTTTTTGTTTTTAGCACTAAGGAGTTTTAATGTCGCGACAGCTGTGGTTAATTCGCCATGCTAAATCCAGTTGGGATGAACCCCATTTGGCAGATAAGCAACGCCTCCTGGCACCGCGAGGCCACAAGGTCGCGCAGCTAATGGCGAGTCATTACGCTAGCCAGTTCTCGCAACTTGAATTAGTGCATTACTCACCAGCACTGCGTGCCCAGCAAACTTGCGAGTATTGGTTAGAACAGCGCAGCCAATACCTTAAAGGAAGTGATCTAGAAGTCGACCTTCAAATAAGCTGTGAAAACAGCTTATATACCTTTCGCTGGGCCGATTTACTGGTACATATTCAAGCCTTACCTAATCAAATAAACAAGATTGCTTTGGTAGGGCACAACCCTGCCTTTGAAGATTTGGTTAATTACCTCACGGGGGAAGATTTAATCAAGTTTCCTACCGCAAGCCTAGCGGTGATGGAAGCTGATTTAGAGTGGCAAAATTGGAGCGAGTACAGTGCCTGTTTACGCTTGTTTGATACACCTAAGAAGTTGGCCGAAAGGCTATAGGTTTGTGCGTACCGAATTCGGCTTGTGCAAGTGGGTTTACTAAGTGGGTTTACTAAGTGGGTTTACTAAGTGCAATCGAAGGCTTGATAAAGCTCCATATCAAAGGGCTGTCGCCAAACGTCATTTATAACAATGTAATCTGGATACAACGCAGCTTTAAAGTTTTCTGAGCGAAGTATTTTTTGTGGGAGGTAAGTGGCAGGTGCTTTGTCCCAAGTTCTCTCGTTGCTGGAAAACCAAGATTTGAGTTGATTGTATTCACCGCTACCTAACTGAATTAGGCATTCTGCCGTTTGTCGTCCATTTTTGTGAATACTTAGATTTAGGTTTTCACTGGGGATGTTCAAGCTTTCTGCGTCTTGGCATGATACCAAAAGAAGCCACAATGGAAGCAAAGTGTGTTTCATTTTCCTTACTTCCTCTAGTCCACGAAATCCGTCCGCGTGAGTTGGTTTGTTATGTGCAAGATACTGAAATAACGAAATAAACTACCCATTGTATGCTTATTGCTAAAGGAGTTATTTAATAGAAATAACTATTCGGTCACCATTCTCTTCAATTGTTGCAATAATACCTGCATACTTTTTCAATTTTTCATCTTTAGAAGCTTCTTGCAAGACCTCTGCAACGATTCCGTAAATTTGCTTCATTTCTCTACTACTTTTGGCTCCTGCATCCGTATCTCTCAATAAAAATTTTATTATAGATTCAGGTACAAGCTTTCCAGCTGTTACAACTATAAACAATGGTATTGTTACATTACGCTTTAAAGAGCATGATTCGATGTCAGTAATATTGATATTAAAAAAATTCATCAACACCTCGTTTTAGGTAATGCATAATATAAATACCAGCGCATAACGCCAAGTTATGCCTCTTTTGTTGAGATAGTAATGAATCCACCACTTCCTGTATTCAAATAAGTCGACTTGTGCTCACCCATTAGTGAGCTAAAATACTCAATTAAATAAATAAAATCATTTTTTGACGACAAGATACTTTCCCTTGTAATTTCCTTGTACCATTTAGGCTCTAACATTGGTTTTCTATTGCATTCTGCCTCAAGTTCGGCTTGAGAAGTGTACTCTCTCGAGCCTTCGACAAACTCTGGCTTTCCATGAGCTAAGCGATCTCTAATCTTAAATATTTTTGCTGCAAACTGGAGCTCTTTGCTTCCCCAATCAGTTTTCTTTTCAGCATGAGTATGAAGGACTTCAACCTTTTTCCGCCAAGACAACCTTTCTATATGATCCCAAATATCTATGTGCTTGCCACCTAAGTGGTTTAAGAATGACTCAATAGAGAAGGCTTGAAATACTATGATTGGCGTAAGTTCAATTGATGCGACATCAGTATTTTCTATAAGCCTATACATAGATATTAGAGCTGAAATATTGCGACTGTGCGCAGTAAACTCACTAAATTCTTTAAATTTTTCCATGATGTCCACATCTTTTATTGAGGCATAACAACTTATTAAGAGGAAGAAATCATCGTTTAAACAAGGAGTTATTACTCTTATCATACATTTGATAAAAGTCAGACTATCACCTTTTCTAAGCTACATCAGCTGACTAGCTCAAAAAATGATAAAAGCATCAGCATAAAAGGGTGCAAGATCTTGTAAAGAAAATGAATTGCCTTTTACGTGTGTAAAACGCAGTGATTTTACTCAGCGAAACTAGAAAAAGGTAAGAAGAGAATGAGTAATGAGAGCGTATAACTTAGGGCTAAGATAAGTATCTTCTCGGTATCATTGGTTTATAAATATGTCTCTTTTCTCTTGAAACTCAGTCAATCAACACCAGTAATTCTTGATGCTTCCCACAAAGCATTTTAATCTAAGTTGCCGCCCTTATTTGCTATGCGTAGGCTGCAGAATAAAGCAATGTTGTAAGGCTTAATAAGAGGCTAAATGACTCACTTAAATGTAAACCAAAATTTGCTATTAACTTCTCCCGATTACCCTGAGATTGAAATAGCTTGTCAGATCCCCGGTGATAATCATTCAGCCTTGCTAAACGCAGGCTTGATACCAGATCCTTACTCGAAATGTAACGAACAAGATGTGCAGTGGGTAGGGCAAGCTGATTGGCAACTGAGTACTGAGTTTGAGCTAAGTGATGAACAACTAAATCATGATTTTATTGAACTGGCTTTAAGCCGAGTAGATACGGTGGCCGACGTTTACTTAAATGACCAACTGCTGGCCAGTTGCGACAACATGTTTCGCTTATGGCGCTTTAACATTAAGCCGTTTGTTAAAGCTGGGTCTAATCAGCTTCGGGTGTATTTTCATCGCGCCGATGTTGCCGCCAAGCAACGCGCTGACAGCCTGCCTTTTGTTGTGCCTTCGTCCATGGGCAATAACCAAATTCCCTATATGAACAGTTTGCGTAAAAGCCAATGCCACGCGGGTTGGGATTGGGGCATTTGTTTAATGGTGAGCGGTATTTATGACCCAGTGCAAATTAAGCTGGCCAATCAAGCGAGATTGTTAAGTACCCAAATAGAGCAGCACTGGCAAGGGCAAGCTGTTGAGTTGGTGATTACCATAAAGCATGACCTTGATTGCTTGCAGCCTATTCACCTTATCCTTGACGACCAACATGTAGAGGTTATCCCAGAGCTAGATAGCCAGACCAGCGTGGCGCGCATTCATTTAGACAACCCAAAGCTGTGGTGGCCAGCAGGTTACGGCGAGCAGCCCCTGTATACGCTGCAAGTGAGTTTGGCTGAACAGCGCATTGAGAAAAAAATTGGCTTGCGAAAGCTAGAGCTAGATACGCGAGCCGATAGCCATGGTTCTGCTATGACCTTTGTGATTAACGGTTGCCCCATAACTGCCAAAGGCGCTAATTGGATCCCGCTGGATGCGATGCCATCGCGGCAAACACCCCAACGCTATAGGCAGCTGTTAAGTGATGCTAAAGCCGCCAACATGAACATGATTCGTGTGTGGGGCGGCGGCCAATATGAGGCCGATGACTTTTATCAGCTGTGTGACGAATTGGGCTTAATGGTGTGGCAAGACATGATGTTTGCCTGTTCATTGTATCCCTCTACCGATGACTTTGTGGCCAATGTGCAGCTTGAGTTAGCCGACCAAATTCAACGCTTACGCGACCATAGCTGTATTGTGCTGTGGTGTGGCGACAACGAAGTGATTGGCGCAATTAATTGGTACCCCGAATCTAAAACTAACCGTGAACGTTATGTGGTGAATTACGACCGGCTTAACCGTGCGGTTCAACAAGTGGTTGAGCAGCACGATGCTAGCCGCGTATTTTGGCCCAGCTCACCTTGTAATGGCGCATTAGATTACGGTGATGCGTGGCATGATGATAGCCAAGGTGATATGCACTTTTGGGATGTATGGCATTCGGGCAAATCCTTTGCGGCTTATCAAACCATAAAACCACGTTTTTGTTCTGAGTTTGGTTATCAATCTTGGCCATCCTTGGCCGAGGTAAAAACCTTTGTGGAGCCTGAAGACTGGAACGTAACTTCGCCCACCTTTGAGAATCACCAAAAGAACCCAAGCGGTAATAGCATTATTACTGAGATGTTTACTCGGCTGTTTCGCTTTCCTGCCTCTTTTGAACAGATGTTGTATTTAAGCCAAGTACAACAAGCCTTGGCGATTAAAACCGCTTGTGATTATTGGCGGGCTAATAGCCCAGTTTGCCGAGGCATGTTGTATTGGCAGCTTAACGATAATTGGCCAGTCAGTTCGTGGTCGAGCATTGAATATAGCGGCTGCTGGAAGCAACTGCATTACCACGCAAAACGCTTCTTCGCCCCGCAATACCTAAGCTTTGTAGAAAGCGATGAGGCTTTGGAGTTGCGCCTTATTAACGATAGCGCGAGTGCTAGTGTATTAGATTGCCAATTGCAGTTTGTTAGCTGGCAAGGAGAGGTAGGTTTTAGTAAGGCGCTAGAGCTTAATATAGCTGCCGATGCTAACGATGTGGTTTGGACGATGCCTTTGGCTGAGCTTGAGAAACAGCGTACTCAAGGCTTTTACATTGTGCAATGGCGCTCAAACGGAGACAAACTGCAAAACACTTGGGTGGGTGAAGCCTATAAAAGCTTAGCGATAGCCAAAGCTGAAGTGAGTGTTCAGCTCGATGAGGCAACGCAAAGCATTACTTTAAGCACTAACAAACCTGCTTTTTTTGTTCATTTAGAAAGCGACGCCAGTGGCCGTTTTTCTGATTCAAGTTTTACTTTGCTGCCACAGCAACCAATAAGCCTTAACTATATGGGTGATGAGTTTGAGCGCATGGCGGCTAGCTTGAGGGTGTATCACCTAGCAGATAGCTATTAGCGCCCGATTAGTTAAGCTCCCAAGTTTTAGCCGCGTCTAGCAGCGCGCTTAGCTCTGGCTTTGCGCTGGCACTGGCTTTTATGCACAAGCCAATGCTGCGATACATACGTGGCGCGAGTAACTTAACTTGTTGTAAATCGGCGGCGGTTTCTAATACGCCAGTAGGCAAGAATGATATGCCTACACCGGCGCTGACCAGGTGTTTTACTTGGGTTTTATGTTGGGCCTTGGCCACTAGGTTTACTGCAAATCCTTGCGAGGCCAGCAAGCTTAAGGTTTGCTGGTGAGCTTCGCAGGCCACGCATTCAATAAAGTCGTAGTTGTTTAGCGCGGCAATCTCTACTTGCTGCTGCTTGGCAAGTTCGTGCTGCTGAGGCACACACAATACGTAATCTTCATCCCACAGTGGAATAAATAATTCGTCTTCTTGCTTCAATACATCAAGGCTTAACCGAGCTTGCGCTTGAGTATCTTGATCGTCCAATAATTCAAATTTAAACAAGGGCTGTTGTTGCTTACAGTGAGCGATGAACTTAGCAAACAAGCTGGGGCTAATATCGTGAAAGTTAGCGAGCTTTAGCGGCAAGCTAGCGGGAAGGTTGGCAAACAAACTAGACATTTTGTTCAATTGACCCAGCGCTTGAACTGCCAAAGGATATAAATGGTGAGCTTGGTCGGTTAAATCTACCCCGCGTTTGTGGCGCACAAACAGTTGCACCTCTAGCTCTGCTTCCAGTTGCTTAATGGCCGAAGACAGTGACGGTTGCGACACAAAGCAGCGCTCGGCCGCTGCCGTCATCGAGCGTTCTTCAAACACCGCCACAAAACATTTAAGTAAACGCACATCCATAATTAAAACCTATGGTAACCAGAGGAAAACGATATTTTACACCTATATAAACCAGAACTATAGTTAGCGCCATTACCGAGCAGCAACATTTTTTAGCTGTTTGAGTCCTTTATAAATGTAGATTTGGAGAGTTACTATGTCTAAGCCTTTAGTGGTTATTACGGGTGCAAGTTCTGGTATTGGCGAAGCTTGCGCAAAAACATTGTCGGCAGCCGGACATCCTTTATTGTTAGTCGCTCGACGCATTGAGAAACTAGAAGCCCTAAATCTACCGAATACCCTTTGTCGGAAAGTAGACGTAACTGAACTGGGTGATTTTGAAGCGGCGATTAAAGACGCCGAAGCACAATATGGCCCAGTAGACATGTTATTGAACAACGCGGGTGTAATGTTGCTAGGAGCTGCTCACGAGCAAGCACCAAGCGAGTGGAAAACCATGTTAGACGTGAACGTGATGGGTTTACTAAACGGTATTCATCTTGTATTGGCGGGCATGAAGCAGCGCCAGCAAGGCACCATTATTAACGTTAGCTCTATTGCTGGTCGTAAAACCTTCCCAAGCCATGCGGCATACTGCGGCACTAAATTTGCTGTTCACGCGGTAAGTGAAAACATTCGTGAAGAAGTAGCGGGTGACAATGTTCGAGTAACCGTTATTGCCCCTGGCGCGGTAGAAACCGAACTGCTTAGCCATACTACTAGCCAAGAAATTAAAGACGGTTACGAAGTATGGAAAGAAGAAATGGGCGGTGTACTGAATACTCAAAACATTGCTGACGCTGTAGCTTATGCTTACGGACAACCGCAAAATGTGTGTATTCGTGAAGTAGTATTAGCGGCTACTGGGCAACCTGCTTAGTATTGGCCGTTGAAAGAAAAGAGAGCCTAGGCTCTCTTTTTTGCTTTTTGGATTGCTTTGAGTGTTTGTTGTTAAGAACTAAAAAAAGCCGAGCGGGTTTACGTCGTAACTTACTAATAAGTTTTTAGTATTTTGGTAGTGCGATATCGCCACTTGGTGGGTTTCGCGACCAATTCCCGAGCGTTTATAGCCGCCAAAGGCAGCGTGAGCAGGGTAGGCATGATAGCAATTTATCCATACGCGGCCTGCTTCAATTTTTCGTCCCATGCGTTGAGCCAAATTCATGTCTCTGGTCCACACTCCGGCGCCCAATCCGTATTCACTATCGTTCGCAATTTTTAGTGCTTCGGCTTCATCTTTAAAGGTGGTGACAGAAATTACCGGGCCAAATATTTCCTCTTGGAATACCCGCATGTCGTTGGTGCCTTTTAGTATGGTAGGGCGAACGTAGTAACCGTTGTTGTGCTCCCCCTCTAAGCTAGCGGTAACGCCCCCAGTTAAAAGCTCAGCGCCTTCATTTTTGCCAATTTCGAGGTAGCTCATAATTCTGTCTAGCTGCCCTTTAGAGACTTGTGCGCCTACTTGGGTATCGGTATCAAGAGGGTCACCTTGTTTAATGGTTTTGACACGCTCTAATACTCGCTGCATAAATTTGTCGTAAATAGATTCTTGAATTAATGCGCGAGACGGGCAGGTACATACTTCACCTTGGTTGAAGAACGCCAACAGCAAACCTTCAATGGTTTTATCTAGGTACTCATCTTCGTGATCCATGACATCGGCAAAGATGACATTGGGTGACTTACCACCAAGCTCAACGGTAGAGGGAATCAGTGATTCAGCCGCACATTTTAAAATGTGTTGGCCAATTTCGGTGGAGCCAGTAAAGGCTAATTTAGCAATACGCGGGCTAATGGCTAAGGCTTGGCCAGCTTCTTCACCCATGCCATTAACAATGTTAATGACGCCTTTGGGCACTATGTCTTCAATTAGCTCCATTAATACCAAAATGGATGCCGGAGTTTGCTCTGCCGGTTTTAGCACCACGCAGTTACCTGCAGCCAAGGCTGGACCGAGCTTCCAAGCCGCCATTAACATTGGGAAGTTCCAAGGAATAATTTGACCCACTACGCCTAATGGCTCTGGGAAGTGATAACTCACTGTATTGGCGTCTAGATCGGCAGCACCGCCTTCTTGAGCCCGAATACAGCCAGCAAAATAACGGAAATGATCAACCACCAAGGGTAAATCGGCGTTTAGTGTTTCGCGAATGGCTTTACCGTTCTCCCATGCTTCTGCCACTGCCAAATACTCAAGGTTTTGCTCAACTCTATCTGCAATACGCAATAACATATTTGAGCGCTCGGCGACTGAAGTATTGCCCCAGCTTTCTTTGGCTGCGTGGGCTGCGTCTAGTGCGAGGCCAATGTCTTGGGCATCTGAGCGAGCAACTCGGCAATATACTTCACCATTTACTGGTGAAGGATTATCAAAATATTGTCCATTTACTGGGGCGACCCATTCACCACCAATAAAATTGTTGTAGTGCTCTTTAAATGTAATTAATGAACCGCTCGTACCAGGCTGTGCATATAGCATCGTCAATTCCTTTTATAATTCTATTTGTTATTAAAGTGTTTCATTTTGTGGCGCGCTTATGGTGCGTGCTAACCCTATAGAGCAAGGCTTGCACCAAGTTGTAGAAACTTGTTGTTAATGAAATGTAAAGTTATGATTGACAAGGTAAACAAGTTTCTTGGGCGTGACGGGCTATAAAGCAGCGGAATGACTTAGCGTGTCACACTGTCATTATCTGACACAGTGGAAGTGTTACATTTTGGAACAACGCCATGATTAGCAAGCCGCAATTACCTAGCTCTATTGATGCTTCTTGGCTTCGCAGCCAGCATGCGGGTTTATCTGAGCAAGCTGCACCTACCGAGTTACGCTTATCGTCCAGTGATCTTCAGCAGCGCCACTATCAAAACCAACAGCTCATTACCTTGGTAGAGCGTTACGCCTATCCTTTGTTTGAACAGCTTATGGCACATACATCGAGCCGTTTGATTTTGTCAGACATGGATGGCTATGTGATTCAGTATTGGGGAATTGAGCGCTACAGCGATAAGTTGGCGAACATTGCGCTAGAAACTGGCGTGAATTGGCTGGAGCAATACAAAGGCACCAATGCAATTGGTACCGCTATTGCTACCCAAAAAGCGGTGGCAGTAATTGGTGAACAGCATTTTATAAAGCAACATCGTTTTATGAGCTGCACCGCTAGCCCTATTTTTTCGCCAAGTGGAGAAATGATAGCGGTGTTAGATATCACCAGTGAACAGCAGCGACATAATCAGCAAACTATGCATCTTAGTAGCAGCTTGGCTCAGCAAGTTGAAACAGCCTTGTTGTGTCAGCTACCGCAAAGCCACTACAGAATTGATTTGGCGGCGCAAGCTCACTTACTTAACTCTGGCTGGCAGGGCATTGTTGTTGCAGATAGTGAAGGCAAGATTGTTGGTCATAACCCAATGGCACAGCAGCTTATTAAGCGGCTCAGTATTGGCGAATCTTTAGCTGAGCACTTAGGTGAGCGATGGAGTAGTGAGGGGCAATCTGATAAAGCCAAATTACATTTACATACTCGAGCGCTTAAACCAAGTACCGCCAAGTATGAGGTGATTCACGCAGACAGCGAGCAAGATTTTAGCCTTGACCCAACGGTAAATAAGGCTTGGCAGCATGCGTTAAAAGTAGTGAGCAAATCGATTCCACTGTTAATTTTGGGCGAAACCGGTGTAGGTAAAGAACGCTTTGTTAAACGCTTGCATCAGCAAAGCCAGCGCTCGGATAAATTGTTGCAAGCAGTGAATTGTGCCGCTTTACCCAATGAACTGGTGGAGGCGGAGTTGTTTGGTTACCAAGCGGGTGCCTTTACCGGCGCTAACCCAAAAGGTTTTATTGGCAAAATCCGCCAAGCCGATGGTGGATTTTTGTTTTTAGACGAAATTGGCGAAATGCCCTTAGCCGCACAGTGCCGATTATTGCGTGTGCTGCAAGAGCGGGAAGTGGTGCCTATTGGCGGTAATCAAGCCTTTCCTGTTGATGTGCAAGTGGTGGCGGCTACTCACGTTAATCTAACTGAGCACGTGGCGAGCGGTTTGTTTCGAGAAGATCTTTTTTATCGGCTGAACGGTTTACAGATTTGCTTACCTGCACTGCGAGAGCGCAGTGATAAAAGCCAATTACTCAGGCAGTTACATCAGCGTTATTGCACAAATGAACAAGGCATTGACCTTGAACTATTTGCGAAGCTGCTGGCTTATGAGTGGCCAGGAAATATGCGAGAGTTAGACAACTTTATGCAGGTGGCGTGTTTATTGGCCGAGCAGCAAAGCCAGTTGAGTTGGAATGATTTACCAGAGTCTTTACAAAAGCAGTTAGCGAATTTGCCGTTAAGCAGTGATTCACCACCAAACGATCTTAAACAAACCATTGATGAGAATATTGTATCGGTGTATCAACGCTGCCAAGGCAACATCACTAAAGCCGCCAAGCAGTTAGGAATTAGCCGAAATACGCTGTATAGAAAGTTACGTAAACTGAAATTAAAACGCTAAACAAAAAAGAGAGCCGAAGCTCTCTTTTATTAGGCCTACTTAATGCAATTTATTGAGTTGCGTCAGTTGGGCCGTAAATTTGGTACTCACCTGCCATTTGTAGCACCGAGAACATATGTAATAAGCCGTCGTAGTAGCGCCATTTACCGGTTGGCGTGGCTTGCTTCCATAAACGTTCGGTAAACTCTTTTGCTTCTTGGCTGTTAGTAATCATAGCAGCGGTGCCGTTCATGGCATTTTGGCCAGAGCTGCCCCATTCAGAAACAATACGACCATCCATTTCATGGACTGCGTAGTTTTGTCCTTTACGCTTGTATTCATCTGCGTAGAAACCAATCATGCGGTCAGCGAGTTCTTGCTGTCTTGGGTCTGCGTTAAACCAATGGTGGTCCATGGCAATGTTACCAATCACGCGAAATGCGTCGTAACCTGATTTATGGCTAATGTCGTTAAATGACGTTTCTTGCGGAGTACCGTTAAAGGCTGCGTACTCTGAGTACAAACCTGTTTCAGGGTGTGCAGCGTTGTATAAGTAATCACGACTTACTTGCGCAGCGTCTGCCCACAGTTGATTATCTTCATCTGCCCAGCGAGCTAATAGTTCGTAAAACGCGGCTACGTGGTAAGAAGGGTCTGTGTAAACACCTAGGCCTTTCTCAGTCACAAACAAAATTTGTTTTTCATCGCGGCTGAACATTGTTACTTGCGAGTCGGTTTCTTGTTTGTTTACCATCGCTTGTAAAATCACGTTAGCTTCGTGTTTGTATTGATTGATCCCTTCACCTGCACCCCAGCGGTTTTCTGCAAAGAATAAGGCCATGGCAAAGTAAAGCTCACCATCTGGTGCTGGGTTTTCTGATTTGTGACCAAATGGCGCTGTCGCATTAAGGTGCCATGCAAAGTAATCTTGGTACCAACCGTCTTTATGCTGCATGTAAGTTTTAGAAAACTTCCATAGCTTGTTAAACATTTCTTGGTCGTCCATTTGCACGGCGATCATCATGCCGTAAGACATACCTTCAGAGCGAATATCGTTACTACCAATGTCTTTAATAAAGCCCATGTCGTCGCCAACAGGGAAGAAGACTGCTTCACCGCTTTCGCTACGAGAGTCTGAATAAAAGAGCTGTTGGTAAGTATCGTTAACTTTTTTGCTCACTTGTTCTGGGCTAGCAATACCTAACTCGACAAATGCATTGCGGTATTCACCGCTGTAAAATGCACCAGGCGCGGTGTTTGCTACATTCGCTACAGCTGTGCTCTGTGCTGGTGTTGACGACTTCTCTACTGGCGCAGCGCAAGAGGCTAGGCCTAGCGGTAAAGCGCAAAACGCCACCGTTTTTACAAGCTTGATTAAAGCATTGCTTTGAGTACTCGAAATATTCATTGTCATAATAACGTTCGCTACCTTTTTACTCAGGTTATTGGTTTTCTACGGGTCTATTTGGGAATGGAACTAACTCGTATTTCTACTCCAGACTAGAGTAACTGTGATATTGCTCATACTGTGAATTTGCGTAAAATCCTGTGAAATCTGGATTGTTTGCGTGGCTTCTCATAACACGATTTACGTTTTTTCTTGTTCGCTATTTACAAATAAAGGTCTGTATAAACCTACCTTAGTAAAGTGTCGGGTTTCTTTACAGTTGTTCTTTTGTAGTAATTTAAGCAATAAATGGAGTTTTTAGCCATTCAGTTTGCGTCATGAACTTTTCATAAAAAAATAGTGTAAAAGTAGTGATTTTGTAGGTTTTTAATAAAGCGATGGATTGTTCTGCATTTTAAATTTTATCGTATAGAAGCCAGTGCTTCTTGCTTCATATTTTCAATCATTCCGAATTTTTAAAATTATCAGTAGTGAGCATCTATAGCCGATCTGCTTAGTCATAATGATTAATTGTCATATAATCCCCTAATTTTATTGAAGATTTAGTTATAAGCATTGTGTCGGTTAAACTTACATTAGATGTGATGTGGATCACTGTCTGTTTTTGAGTGAATAGTTAATTAACGATATAAAACAATATCTTAGATGGGTTTTCAGGTTTTTTTTAGAACTGGCTTAGTACTTGCGATAGTTGAGGTGCATAAAAGGAAGACTTTTTTTCAACAGCAAAGGACTTGAGCGATGAAAGCACTACTTTCAACCCTAACGACACTCTTGATGGCCGTGTCTATAAATGCAAATGCAACAGTGATGTTAACCAGTGAAAATCCAGCACAAGCACCGGGAGTGGCAACTTATTTAGGTGATTTTCCAACACCTTTTAGTGACCCAGCTTCAGTTATCGGTGTTCCAATGGCTCAAACAGTATTTGATGTAGGCAGTGATATTCGTGCCGCATTCATGTTAGACCTTGATATGTTGGATCAAACGCAAGATGAAGGAACAGGTGGCTACTTAAACGGACTATTGGACCTAGAGTTTTACTGGTTTAATGGCGGCGATTTAGTGTGGCAAAACTACAACCCTTACACGTGGCTTCAAATTGAAGATTGGCAAGCAGATTTTGATGTACTGTCGGTATGGAGTGATACCTCTTTGTTTGATGCTGGTCTAGTGACTAGTGGTGAATGGACAGTAGTTGCAGCCGTTGAGGGCGCGGTAGTAGGCGGGCAGCAGTTTTCTGTTCCTGAGCCTGCGAGCTACGCCTTAGCGTTGTTTGGTTTACTGGCTATTTTTGGAAGAAAAACACGCAATACTTTTTTTGCTAAATAAACATATAACGATTGGCAAGGTCATTAAATGGTCATTTAATTAATCTTGTCAGTAGGTGTTTTTATATGTATTTTATGTTTTATTCGATGTTGTAACTGAAGGAGCCAATTATGGTTTATTTGAAACGGACTTTGACAGCGGCTTTGTTGTTTTCAAGCGGCTATGCCATGGCGGTTGATGCGCCAGCGGCAGCTACGTTGCCGTCTCCAAGTGATTTGTTTGCGGCGATCAATGCGGGTACTCCAATTAGCACTGCTGATTTATTGGCTAGCGCTGGTTTACCCGATTTTGTGCCTAGCCTACCAGGTAACGGTGGTGGCCCTGGCGGCGGTGGTTTAACAGCCTCGCCAAATTAGTCGCTTATAAATTAAAAAGAGAGCCTTGAGGCTCTCTTTTTTTATCTTTAATTTAGTGGTGCTTACTTAACTTCTTCGCCTTTGGCTTGTAAGTCAGCATGATAGCTTGAACGTACCAATGGGCCACAAGCAGCATGCGTAAAGCCCATGGCTTCTGCCTTAGCTTTTAGCTCTTCAAACTCTGCTGGTGGTACATAGCGCTCAACAGGCAAATGGTGGCGACTAGGTTGCAGGTACTGGCCTAGTGTTAGCATGGTTACGCCGTGGTCGCGTAAGTCTTGCATCACTTGCAAAATCTCTTCGTTGGTTTCGCCTAAACCCATCATTAAGCCCGATTTAGTCGGTACCTCTGGGTGTAGCTCTTTAAAGCGTTGTAGCAAGGTGAGTGACCATTGGTAATCTGAACCTGGGCGTACTTGCTTGTATAAACCAGGTGCGGTTTCTAGATTGTGATTGAAAACATCTGGTGGAGTTTTATCAAGAATTTCTAATGCGCGATCCATACGACCTTTAAAGTCTGGCACTAGGGTTTCAATTTGAATATGCGGGCTATGCTTGCGAATTTCGCTTACACACTCTGCAAAGTGGGCAGCACCGCCGTCGCGTAAATCATCCCGGTCAACTGAGGTTATCACCACATATTTCAGTTTCATATCCGCGATGGTAGCAGCCAGCTTGGTTGGTTCGTCGGCATCTAAGGCAAGCGGTTTGCCGTGGCCAACATCACAGAACGGGCAGCGGCGCGTACATATGTCGCCCATAATCATAAAGGTAGCGGTGCCGTGGTTAAAACACTCTGCCAAGTTAGGACAAGAAGCCTCTTCACACACCGAATGCAAGTTATGCTTACGCATTGCACTTTTAATTTCGTTAATACGGGTGCTGTCTGATGGAAGTTTGATACGCATCCATTCTGGCTTGCGTAACATGGTTTCCTTTTCAGAGGGTATTACCTTCACTGGAATAAATGCCATTTTGTCGGCATCTCGAAGTTTTACTCCGGGCTCCATACGCGCTTTTTTTGCACTCATAGTGTGGGCAGTCCTTGTTGCTGTTCTGTATTGTTGTAAGCCAGTTGCGAAACCAATACTTGGGTAAGGGTTGTGGCAAGCTGCTCAACGGTGAGGGTCTTGTTAAAGTCACTGACTTGAGCCATTTCTAGGCCGGCGTAGCCGCATGGGTTTATTAGCAAAAACGGACTTAGGTCCATGTCTACGTTTAATGCTAATCCATGAAAAGAGCAGCCTTTGCGAATACGTAAGCCTAAAGAAGCAATTTTCTTGTGGTCTACATAAACGCCGGGTGCATCTTTTTTGGCATAGGCTTCAATCTGGTAAGCGCTCAGTGTTTCAATAATGCTCTGTTCAATAATGGTGACTAAATCACGCACACCTAGTTTGCGACGACGAATGTTCAGCAGTGGATAAGCCACTAATTGGCCAGGACCGTGATAGGTTACTTGCCCACCTCGGTCGGCTTGAACAATCGGAATATCGCTGCTGGCTAACAGGTGTTCTGGTTTACCCGCTTGGCCTTGGGTAAACACCGCTTGGTGTTCAACCAGCCACAACTCATCAGCCTGTTCGGCACCGCGTTGATCAGTAAAGTCACGCATTGCTTGAAAGACTTGATTGTATTCTTGTAAGCCTAAATGGCGAACTACTAGGGTGTTTTGGTCAGACATTACAGTACGTGGCGTACGTCTTCAATAGCACCAATTTGCGTGTAGAGGTTTTCAATATGCTCTTTGCTCGTCACTTTTACGACGAGAGAAATTGCTTTGTAGTTACCTTTACTGCTTGGGCGCGTTTTAGGGCTGTAGTCACCAGGTGCTAAGCTTTGGATTACGCTTAGTACTTGATCTTCTAGGGTGTCGTTATTTACCCCCATGATTTTGAAAGTAAAATCACACGGGAATTCTAAATACTCATCGAATTTGGTTTGCATATCTGACCTAAGAAAACTGATTTAAGCAGCGACGTTGAGTCGAGCTAAAAATAAAAAACGCGTTATTCTAACGCGTTTTTGTGATCTTTGCCTAAGAATTCCGCATATCGCTTTAGCGAGTATGCAGGGGGCTATTGGGTTTAGCTAAACAATGAAGCAAAGAACAGTTTTATGTAGTCGAGTAAACGTTTGAAAATGCCGCCTTGTTCTACATCTTGAAGAACCACTAGCGGGTATTCTGCCACGTCTTCATCACCCACTTGGAAGTAAACAGAACCAACCGTTTGGCCTTTACTCAGTGGGGCTTTTAGCTCTTCTTTTAGCTCAAAGCTGGCTTTTAGTTGTGCCGCTTGACCACGTGGCAAAGTTAACGCGATGTTTTGATTAACGCCGAGTGACACAGAGTCTTGCTCAGCCATCCATACGGTTTGCTCTACAAAGCTATCGCCTGCTTGATAAGGTTTAACGGTTTCAAAGAATCTGAAGCCCCAGTTAAGCAGTTTTTTACTTTCTGCTGCGCGTGCTTTTGATGAGTTGGTTCCCATTACAACGGCCACTAAACGCATGTCATTATCGGTAGCTGACGATACTAGGCTGTATCCCGCTTTGCTGGTGTGGCCGGTTTTCATGCCGTCTACATTTAGGCTTTTATCCCAAAGTAGGGTATTGCGGTTATGCTGAGTAATGCCATTAAAGGTGAACGCTTTTTCTTTGTAGATGGCGTACTCGTCTGGCACATCTCGAATCATAGCAGTGGCTAATACGGCCATATCTTTCGCGGTAGTGTATTGCTCGGTGCTATCTAAGCCGTGGCTGTTGGCGAAGTGGGTATTCACCATGCCTAGGTGGTCAGCCCACGAGTTCATTAAGCTGGCGAATGAGTCTTCACTACCGGCAATGTGCTCGGCCATGGCTACACAGGCATCGTTACCAGATTGGATAATGATGCCACGGTTAAGATCGGCGACCTGAACTTGCTTACCCACTTCAATGAACATTTTTGAAGAGTCGGGGAAGTTTTTCGACCACGCCTTTTCACTAATAGTTACCATATCGTTCGGGTTAAGTTTGCCTGACTTGATCTCTTTACCAATAATGTAGCTGGTCATTATTTTGGTTAAGCTGGCAGGCGCTAGGCTATCTTCTTCGTTTTCTGAAGCCAGTACTCGGCCTGAATCGAAATCGACTAGGTAGTAGGCTTTGGCTGAAATAATAGGGGCGTTGGGAATGACTTGTGGAGCCGCGAAGGCCACGCTCACACTGCTTGCAATCAGAAGCGCTGAGGCGCAGCTAACACGCTGAAATACATTTTTAATCATGGTTGGCTCTTTGGCTTGTTAGTCAATAAAACACGGACGGCAAACACTATAGCAAAACTTAGGCGGTGTTTGTTAGTATCCTGCTGTAAATCCGCTAGTTTGCTTTTAGATTAATAATATAGGCATCTTTATAGTGGCCTTTTTTCATATTAGCTAAGTACTTTTCGGCGCTAAGTACATCGTAATAAGGCCCTAAACGAAGCTTTGTCCAACCGTTTTCATCAATGAGTTGGGTGGGCAGCCCATCGGCTTCTAGTTGGTTTTGGTGTTGTTTAATAACTTGCTGATTTTTGCTGGCCAGCAGTTGCACGTAATACTGCTTACCATCACCAGAAGCGGCATCTAGTTCTTTATTGTTGTCGAAGCGTAGTAGCTTTATTTTAACCTTAGCAGTGCCAGATTTGAGCATATCTAGCTTATAGGCTGCTGCGTAGGATAAATCGATAATGCGTTTTTGGTGGAAGGGGCCGCGGTCGTTCACTCGCACAATAACGGTTTTGTTATTAGCCAAGTTTGTCACTTCAACATAGCTCGGTAGCGGTAGATTTTTATGGGCCGCCGACATGCTGTACATGTCATAAATCTCGCCATTGGAAGTGAGATGGCCATGGAATTTTTTACCGTACCAAGAGGCTTCACCTTCAATTTCGTGTTCTTCAATTTCACGCCATACTTTGTAGCTTTTACCACGCACCGTGTAATCTCGATTCCCTTGGCGGCTGTATGCCTCAAAGCGAGGGATTGGATCTTCTAAATGTGCTAATTCAGGCGCAGAATCTGGCGCTTGGTCGTTGCTCATCCCATAGCGCTGGTTGCTACTGGGCGAAGAACTACATGCGCTAAGCGCTAAGGCCAGCATTACACTGGCCATATAAGGGCTTAGTGACAGCACACTTGATAAACGCCTATTTTGCATTTAGCTTTGCCTTGGCTTCTCTTAACTGTTCGCTGAATTGATAAACCGCCATTGCATACAGTGGGCTGCGGTTATAGCGAGTAATTACATAAAAGTTGTGCTCGGCAAGCCAATAGCTATGTCCGTTGGCTTCTTCCAGCTCTAGCAGTTTGACTGGGGTTTCAGCAGCAAGCTTTGTAGTGCTGGTAATGCCGCTTTGTTCAAGTTGTTGCCAGCTATCTTTTATCTTTAAGTCACTGCTTAACCAAGGCTTCGCTTGAGTGGCAGTAGATTGCGCAGAATGCACCACTGGTTCACCCAGTTTCCAACGGTGTTCGCTAAAGTAATTTGCTACGCTGCCAATGGCATCAACAGGGTTATTTAGCATATCAATTTCACCATCTTGGTCAAAATCGACACCGTAATGAATGTAGCTTGATGGAATAAACTGGCCAAAGCCCATTGCGCCTGCATAAGAGCCTTTTACTTCATTTAGTTGCCAGCCTTGCTGTTCTGCTAAGCGAATAAAGTAGGCGAACTCTTTACTGAAAAACTGGCCGCGTTTAGGGTAGTGAAAGCCTAAAGTATATAGAGCGTCAATCACTGGGTAAGTGCCTTTATGGCGGCCGTAGTAGGTCTCTACGCCAATTATCGCCACGATAATTTGGGCCGGGACATTAAACTCTTTTTCAGCACGTTCAATGGTGGCTTGGTGCTCTTGCCAAAAGGCAAGGCCGGCTTCTAAGCGTTCTTCAGTGAGAAATAGATCGCGATACAAATGCCAAGGTCTGGCTTCCCAAGGACGAGTAATCGCATCAATCACTGCTTGCTGATATGTGGCTTGTTCTGCCGCTTGCTCTAAACTGGCGAGCGGAATATTGAGTTCTTGGCTTAATGCTTCAATACGTTGCTGTTGTTCGTTATTGGCGAGAGCGGTGCTCGACCAAAGTTGAGACAAGGCAAGTACTAAGCAACAACATAAGCGCATAACAATCCTTATTGGGCATAAAGCCGTTTGTGGGTGTGGACAGACATCAGAATGCCAAATCCTGCCATCAGTGTCACTATCGAAGTGCCACCGTAACTCACTAAAGGTAAAGGAACCCCAACGACTGGCAATAAACCACTTACCATTCCAATGTTTACAAATATATAAACGAAAAAGGTGAGGATAATACAGCCTGCCAGTAAGCGGCCAAAAGCGGTTTGTGCTTGAGTAGCTATAAACAAGCCGCGGCCAATAATGTAAAAGTACAAACACATTAATAACACCACACCAATAAAACCAAACTCTTCGGCAAACACCGCAAAGATGAAATCTGTATGTCGCTCTGGTAAAAAATCTAGCTGTGATTGGGTGCCTTGCAGCCAACCTTTACCGGTAAAACCACCCGAGCCAATGGCAATTTTAGACTGAATAATGTGGTAACCCGCACCTAGCGGGTCGCTCTCAGGATTCAGTAAAGTTAGTACTCGCTGACGCTGATAGTCACGCATCAAAAAGAACCATAATAGAGGGATGAAGGCCGCCACTAAACCGCCTGCAGCCGCCACTAAACGCCAGCTCATACCTGCTAGGAATAAAGCAAAAATACCCGATGCGGCTACCAATAAAGAGGTGCCCAAATCAGGTTGTTTAGCAATTAATAACGTAGGGCCAATGGCGATGGCTGCACCAACACATAAGTGTTTAAAACTTGGCGGAAGAGGGTGTTGGCTGATATATCGGGCCACCATTAGAGGGACCGCTAACTTCATGATTTCGGAAGGCTGAAAACGTATCACGCCTAAATCTAACCAGCGCTGTGCTCCTTTACCTACATCACCCACTACTAAAACCGCAATAAGCATAAGCAGGCCACTAAAAAAGAATAGCGGCGCCCATCGCATATAAACATCGGGGGGAATTTGTGCCAGTACAAACATCACTACAAGGGCTAAAGAAATGCGCACGAATTGGCGGTTTAGCATGGCACTGCTTTCGCCGCTGGCACTGTATAAAACAAACAGACCTAAACCAATTAAGGTCACTAAGCCTAGTAGTAGTGGCCAATCAAGGTGCAGCCTCCACCATAAAGAGTTTTTTTGCTCTTGGCTGTAGTTGCCCATGCTTACAATTGATCCTTAGCGTCAAAATAACTATCGAATAACTCACGGATAACTGGCGCTGCATTTGAACTGCCTCCACCGGCGTTCTCTACTACCACAGAGGCCACAATCTCGGGTTTTTCAAAAGGGGCGTAGGCAACAAACATGGCGTTATCTCGGTGTTTTTCTTTTAGGCTTTCTGCATCATATTCCGCATCATCGGCGATGCTAACAATTTGCGCGGTGCCCGACTTACCAGCGGCTACGTAGCTTGTGTCTTTAAACGCTTTACGCGCTGTGCCGTTGCTTTTGTTGATAACCCCATACATGCCATCTAAGGCTACTTGCCAATTCTTCTCGCTGTTTAGTGCGATTGGTGCTTGTACCTGTGGCGGCAAGCCAATGTGTGAGTTGGCATCTCCCACGCTTTTAAGTATTCGCGGGGTAATAATTTTGCCTTTGTTAACCAAGATGTTGGTTGCTTGGGCGAGCTGTAAAGGAGTGGTTGTCCAGTAACCTTGGCCAATGCCTACCGAAATCGTGTCACCTTGCCACCAAGGTTGGCGATAACGGGCACGTTTCCACTCGCGGCTAGGCATATTCGCACGACTTTCTTCGTGAATATCAACACCGGTATATTTACCAAAACCAAACTTGCTCATATAAGCATGCATTTCATTAATGCCGGTTTCGTAAGCCAATTTGTAGAAGTAGGTATCAACACTTTGTTCAATGGCTTTATATACGTCTACCCAACCATGCCCCCAACGCTTCCAATCACGAAAACGGCGCTTGGTATTAGGAATTTGGAACCAGCCTGGATCCCAAATACGTTGCTCTACGCTAATTTTACCCAGTTCTAGGCCCATTACCGCTAGCTGCGGTTTTACGGTTGAAGCTGGCGGGTAAACCCCTTTTGTTGCGCGGTTGATCAGAGGGCGGTCGGTAGAGTTGAGTAGCTTATTGTAGTTCTTACTACTGATGCCATTTACGAATAGATTAGGGTCGTAGCTCGGGCTAGACACCATTGCTAATACACCGCTGGTTTTAGCGTCTAATAATACAGCAGAACCACGGCGACCAGCCAACAAACGTTGGGCTTCTAATTGCAGGCGAATATCTACGTTGAGGTAAAGGTCTTTGCCGGGAATTGGCGGCACGATTTTCATGGTGCGAATAATACGACCACGGTTATTTACTTCTACTTCTTGGTAACCAACGCTGCCATGCAGAATTTCTTCGTAGTAACGCTCAATGCCTTGCTTGCCAATGGTGCGAGTCGCATCGTACTCAGCCAGTTTGTTTTCTTTCTCGAGGCGCTCTAAGTCTTTCGCATTAATTCGAGCAACGTAACCGAGTAGGTGAGTAAGGCTATCGCCGTAGGGATAGAAGCGAATTAAACTCGCATCAATACTTGCCCCATGAAACTTGTGTTGCTGCACGCTAAACATTGCCACTTGTTCGTGGCTAAGTTGCGATTTAAGCACTACCGGTTTAAAGCGACGAGTATGTTTACGGTTTTGCTCAAAGCGTTCAATATCGTTTTCGCTCAGTTCCAGTAATTCGGATAACTCAAGGATCATCTGATCCAAGTTGTCGACGTTTTCGGGGATGATTTCTAAGCTAAAGTTAGGGCGATTCTCGGCCAGTAGCGCACCGTTGCGATCAAACACCAGCCCACGAGGTGGCGCCAATGGCAGTACTTTAATGCGATTATCATTTGAGCGGGTGGTGTAGGTGTCGTGTTGCTCAAACTGGAGGTAATGAAGATTACCAAGTAATACACAGATTAAGGCAAAAGTACCAATAATCGAGACGAGTGAGCGGCGGTTAAATAACCGTGATTCCGCCGAGTGGTCCCGCATTGCGACGCGTTGTCTTGCCATATCTTAGTGATTATTCTCTATGGTAGGGGTGATTGGCTGTTACGCTCCAAGCGCGATATAGCGTTTCGGCTACTATCACTCGTACCATGGGATGAGGCAGTGTTAAGGCTGACAAAGACCAGCGTTGCTCAGCAATAGCGGTGCAACTAGGGGCAAGGCCTTCTGGCCCGCCAATCAGTAAACTTACGTCGCGGCCGTCCATTTTCCATGCGTCTAATTGCTTAGCAAGCTGTGGCGTTGTCCAAGCTTTACCGGTGACTTCTAAGGTCACCACTCGGTTACCTTTAGGAATGACCGCTAAGGTAGCTTCACCTTCTTTATCGAGTATGCGCTTTATATCGGCATTTTTACCGCGATTTCCGGCTTTTACCTCGATTAACTCTAGCGGCATATCCTTTGGGAAGCGACGTGCATATTCTTGATAGGCAGTCTCAACCCAGGCAGGCATCTTAGTACCTACCGCCACTAACTGGATTTTCATCCGGCTTTAGACTCAGAAACAGCTGGAGCCCATAGCTTTTCTAATTGGTAGAAGTCACGCGCGCTGTCTTGCATTACATGCAAGACCACATCGCCTAGATCAACCAATACCCATTCAGAGTCATCAACGCCTTCAATGCCAATCACTTCTAATTCAGATAGCTTGGCTTCTCTGATGACGTTGTCGGCGATAGATTTAACGTGGCGTTTTGAATTACCGCTACAAATAATCATTGTATCGGTTACGTTAGAGAATTGGCTTACGTCTAGATTTTGAACATCTCGACCTTTCATATCTTCGATTTTGTCTACAACAAAATCAATCAGTTGTTGGTTTTGCAACAAAAGAACCCCAATTTTGGACTAAAAGATAAGTATATCACGCTCTGTCAGGCTAGGTTAAGCACCGTAAAGCTTATGTTGGATAATATAATTTACGGCAGATTTAGGCAGTTGATTTTTCAATGATTCAAGCTCAGCTTTTTGGGCGAGTTGTAAGCGAATTTGGCTAGAAGATATTGCCATTGGTTGTAATTCGCAAAAATACACGTGACCCGCTTGCTGTTGATGTAATGTCTCAATGTTTTCACATCGCTTTGGTGCTAACCAAGCGCTAAGTTGCGAAGATATATCCAGCTGGTAACCGGGCCGAGCAATGACAATGATATGGGTATGTTTGGTGAGGTTTTGCCAATCTCGCCATTTATCTAAGTGATTAAAAGAGTCTAAACCCATCACAAAGGCGATATGATTATTGGGGAACTCTTCGGCAAGCTCGGCCAAGGTATCGCTAGTATAAGAGGCCCCTCCTCGTTCTACCTCTCGCCAATCTAGGTTTAGTTGAGGATAGGCTTCAAGCGAGGCTGCTAACAGCTGCTTGCGATGCAAAGGCGAACTAAATTGTTTGGCTTTTAGCGGCGATAGCGCATTGGGGAGCAAAGTAATATCTTGTGCTTGAGTGGCTGCTAGTAATAGCTCTGCACTACGAATATGACCCAGATGAATGGGGTCAAATGATCCACCAAAAAAAAGCTTAAGCGTGCTCATGAGATGGCGAAGCAAGCTCGAATACTAAGCGTTCTAATTGATGCCAAGCTAAGTCACCTGCAAATTGTTTAATGGCTTGGTCAATAGCTGCAACTTGCAAGCGCGCTTGATTAATTTGCTTAGCGCTATAACGTTTTGCCGCGCTGCTTATTAAGCCCTGGCGTTTGTTCCACACACCATGTTGCTTAAACAAACTTGAATGATGGCTAGTGGGCTGTTCTTGAAGCAGTTGCAGTAACTTAAATTCTTTGTCTAAACCCCAGTTAATCAGGGTCGGTTCTTCGCCTTCTAGCTGTAGCTGTTTGATAATTAACAGGCTGCGTTGAAAGTCAGCAGCGAGCAAAGCATCAACTAATTGAAAGCTGGAAAAGTGGTTGGCATGAGACAAGCCCGCTTCAATTTCTTTTAAGGGAGGTAGTTGTTGCCCCCAGCGCAAGGCAATGTTGTTAATTGCTTGGCTAAGCGCTAACAGGTTTCCTTCATAGTAGTGCACCAATAACGCGATTAAGTCGTTATTTGTTGGAAGTTGCTGCTGAGCTAATCGTTGTCTAACCCAAGCTTGTAGCTGCCCACCCTCAGGTGGGTAAATCATCACAACCAAACCTTGCTGGTCAATAAATTTGTACCAGTTTTGCTTTTCGTTGGCTTTGGTTACTTTAGGCACACTTAATAACAAGCGTGTTTCTGGATTGATCAGCGGTAATAGCTCATCCAGTTGATTTTGAATGGCTTTGTCTGGCACGCGATCTAATTGCAGCTCAATCAGTCGATATTGGCTGAATAGCGATAGCTCCGACATGGCGTCAAATATGCTCGACCATTGAAACTCTGCATCTAAAGTAAATTTTAAGCGTTCTTCGGCTAAACCCTGCTGTTGCAGTTGCTGGCGAATGCTATCAATACTTTCGATTTTGATTAAAGGCTCTTCTCCCGCCACCAAATAGCAGCTAAATTTAGCTGCATTTTGTTGTGACAGACGGTCGGCATAAACTTTCATTTACCAACTTACCGTGGCAAGTTGACGCATGATTTGGTCGGCGGCCATTGTGCGCAATTCATCGTACAGTAACTCTCGCTCGCGTTGTTTAGCTAAGGCGGCTAGCGGGTTATCTTGGAAGTCTCGGTGCAGCTGTACGCTAATTGGATAGTTACCTTCCTCAGCAATTTGTAGGTAGCCACCCACTTGATAGCTCAGTTCGTATTCAGCTACTTGGCCATTTTCAAAGAGTGAAAGTGTACGTTTGCTAATATTTTCGCCACTTAAGTGCAGGGTGGGGATGTCGCCTTGTGGAAACTCAAATACTGCTACATTGTTTTGAGTGAGCTGGCGTTTTACCTCACGAACCAATGGGCTAAATTCATCGCTGGAAGACACATAAATTTGGGTGAGTTTATCATCGAGTAAATAACTGCCGCGTGGAGCAAAGCCACAAGCACTTAATAAACTGATGCTCAATATTAAAAAGCCGTAACTAAAAGTTTTTAAAGTCATGCTATCTCGCAATAAAAAACGGCGGGTTAGTAGCCCGCCGTAAGGTTTAGTTGGCTACAATGTTTAGCAACTTGCCGGCAACATAAATTACTTTGCGAACGGTTTTCCCATCCACAAACTTACTGACGTTTTCATCGCCCATGGCTAATGCTTGAACGGTGTCTTGGTCAGCGTCGGCTGCCACTGTTAATTTAGCGCGCAATTTACCATTTACTTGAACAACGATAAGCTTGCTGTCTTCAACCATGGCTTTGGCATCGGCTTCTGGCCAGTGTGCGGTATCAATGTCACCAGCATTGCCTAGTAGTGTCCACAGTTGGTCACAAATGTGCGGTGTAATTGGCGACAGCATTAATACCACTGCGTTAATCGCTTCACGTGTTACCGCGCGATTATTGGCATCGGTTTGGTCAGCTTTAGTCAGCTTGTTCATCAACTCCATAATTGCTGCAATAGCAGTATTGAAGGTTTGACGACGGCCAACATCATCACTCACCTTGGCAATGGTTTTGTGTACATCACGGCGCAGGTCTTTTTGAGCAGAGTTGAGGCTAGCGACGTCTACGGCACTCGCTTCACCGGCATTGATATGGTCGTAAGCCAGTTTCCATACGCGACGTAAGAAACGTAATGAGCCTTCTACAGCGCTGTCTTGCCATTCTAGTGTTTGTTCAGCTGGTGCGGCAAACATCATGAATAAGCGAACGGTATCAGCACCGTACTTATCTACCATTACTTGTGGGTCAATGCCGTTGTTTTTCGACTTCGACATTTTGCTCATGCCAGCGTAAATCAAGGCTTTGCCTTCGGCGGTTTTAGCGCTGGTAATACGGCCTTTTTCGTCTTTCTCGGTTACCGCATCTACTGGCGATACCCACACTTTTCCACCTTTCTCATCTTCATAGTAAAAGGCATCTGCCAATACCATGCCTTGAGTCAGCAAGCGTTTGAAGGGTTCGTCAGAGTCAACCAAGCCGCTATCACGTAATAACTTGTGGAAGAAGCGCGCATACAATAGGTGTAAAATTGCATGCTCAATACCGCCGATGTATTGATCGACAGGTAGCCAGTAGTTTGCTTGTTCTGGGTCAAGCATCATGTCTTCGTTGTTGGCGCTACAGTAACGGGCGTAGTACCAGCTAGATTCCATGAACGTATCGAAAGTATCGGTTTCGTGGAAAGCTTCTTGGCCTTCAAATTCAGTTTTTGCCCACTCAGGGTCAGCTTTGATTGGCGAAGTCACGCCATTCATCACTACGTCTTCTGGTAATACCACCGGTAATTGGTCTTCAGGTACCGGCACTACGTCGCCGTTAGCAAGGTTTAGCATTGGGATTGGCGTACCCCAGTAACGCTGGCGGCTGACCCCCCAATCGCGCAGGCGGAAGTTAACCTGTTTGCTACCTTTACCCATAGACTCAAGCTTAGCGGCCACTGCATCAAAAGCTGCACTAAACTCTAAACCATCAAACTCCCCTGAGTTAAACAATACGCCTTTCTCGGTGTAGGCCGCTTCAGTTA
The DNA here is from genome assembly GCF_030548385.1 of Agarivorans sp. 1_MG-2023. Lineage (NCBI taxonomy): Bacteria > Pseudomonadati > Pseudomonadota > Gammaproteobacteria > Alteromonadales > Alteromonadaceae > Agarivorans > Agarivorans sp. 1_MG-2023. Next base: position 74,898 of record NZ_JAUOSJ010000017.1, read on the forward strand.
AATCTAACTCGCTATCGCTTGGTTTAATAACACCAACAATGTCTAAACCGTAAGCATGAGCAAATTCAAAGTCACGCTGATCGTGAGCCGGTACGGCCATTACAGCGCCAGAGCCGTAACCCATTAATACAAAGTTAGCTACCCAAATAGGAACCAGCTTACCAGTAAGAGGATGAACAGCATTTAGCCCGGTGGCCATGCCTTTCTTCTCCATGGTCGCCATATCGGCTTCGGCTACTTTGTTGTTTTTACATTCTTCGATGAACGCGGCTAACTCAGGGTTTGTTTTAGCGGCTTCTAAGGCGAGTGGATGCTGGGCAGCAACACCAACGTAGGTTACTCCCATTACGGTGTCTGGGCGGGTGGTGTAAACCGGAACAAGCTGCTCGCTGTTCTCTAAACCAAACTGCATTTCTACGCCTTCAGAGCGACCAATCCAGTTGCGCTGCATGGTTTTAACTTGCTCTGGCCAGTCGTCTAACTGGTCTAAATCGTCAAGTAACTCTTGGGCATAATCGGTGATTTTAATAAACCACTGAGGAATTTCTTTTTGTTCAACTAAGGCACCTGAGCGCCAGCCTCGGCCGTCAATCACTTGCTCGTTAGCCAATACTGTTTGGTCTACTGGATCCCAGTTTACCGTGGCCATTTTTTTGTAAACTAAGCCTTTTTCATAAAGCTTAGTGAAGAACCACTGTTCCCAACGGTAGTAATCTGGTTTACACGTAGCAAGTTCACGATCCCAGTCGTAACCAAAACCCAACTGCTTAAGCTGAGTTTTCATGTATTCGATGTTTTCGTAGGTCCATTTAGCAGGCGCGGTATTGTTATTAATGGCGGCGTTTTCTGCTGGAAGACCAAATGCGTCCCAACCCATTGGTTGCATAACATTTTTACCCTGCATGCGTTGGTAGCGAGAGACTACGTCACCAATGGTGTAATTGCGCACGTGACCCATGTGCAAACGGCCACTTGGGTAAGGGAACATTGACAGGCAGTAAAACTTTTCTTTGCCTGGTTGCTCTACAACTTTAAAGGTTTGCGCTTTTTCCCAGTGCTGTTGCACTTTGGTTTCTATATCACGTGGACTGTATTGCTCTTGCATCTAAGGAATCTTCCAGAAATAACCAAAAATTTGGACTGAGTAGCACTCGGCTACTGTACTCGATCCGCATAGGATACCGAGTCCGCCTGCCGACAACAATAGCTAGCGCACATTTGCAGTGAAACAAAAGGTCTATGCTTAATAATGATGATGCACTTTAGACAGTGGGTGATTTATGCCAAAGCGAGTTAAAGCCTATCAAGAGTTTGTTGAAGACTTAGAAAAACGCATCCAAGAGAGCGGGGAAGTGGGTCAAGAAGAGCTGTCTAAGCTGATTGATACCACCCAAGAATACCTACAAGCAGCCAGCGATTTAAGTCAAGACGAATGGCAACTAATTGCTAATTATGTTCGCCGTGATTTAAGCGATTGGCGTAACGACTATCGCCGTGCTTACGATGAAAGCCCCGGCATGGCGCTGCTTAAAGAAAGTATTTGGTATTGGTTAGCGAAAATGAGCGACCAAAGCCAAGTTGAGTGGCATGAGCTGATTGGCGATTTACAGCATCAAGGTATTTATCACAGTGGAGAGCTGATTGGTTTAGGGGTGATTGAATGCGCCGAATGTGGCGATAAGGTGCCGCTGTGGCACCCAACCGTTATTAGTCGATGTGAGCATTGCCAAGGGAAGCGTTTTTATCGCCACCCGATTAGTGAGCAATCGGCCTAGTTTGCTCACGCCATAACTTTGGGTCGTGAGCAAACTAAAGATAATAGGCAAACGCTACATGTAATTGTGTCGCTCTACGCTAATTTGTCTGCTGCTGGTTTAAGTAAACGCTGTCTTAGCCTTGGCACTAAACCACTGGCTAAGCCAAGCAATACCACCAAGCTTATTGGCCACAAGCCAAAGCGTTGATATGGCGTGATACCGGTGGCTGGCGTAACTTCGCCACTCAGTGTGAGTTGCTTATACTCTGGCGCGCGTTGCTGCACCTTGCCAAATCTATCAATGATAGCAGTAACACCAGTATTGGTTGAGCGAACTACTGGGCGACCAAACTCTAAGGCGCGCATTTGCGCTATCTCTAAATGCTGTTTAGGGCCAATCGAGGTGCCAAACCAAGCATCATTACTCACCGTTACAATGGCATCGGTTTGCTCGCTAAATTGCGGGCGTAACAGTTCGCCAAAAGCTATTTCATAACAGATAGCGGCTAGCCACTGATGTCCTTTTACTTCTAAATTGGTTTGCTGTGTATCACCACGATTGAACGAGGACATGGGCAAATTAAAGAAGGGCGCGAGTGGGCGCAACAAGTCTTCAAAAGGCACAAATTCACCAATTGGTAATAGGTGGTTTTTGTAGTAGCGATTTGGGTTTTCGTAATAATACGCTGAGCTTGCACCAGCTTCTTCAGATTGCTGACCCAAGGTGACCAAGGCGTTGTAATAGGCATTGGTTTGTAAATTATGAGCAATAACGCCGGTAATCAGCGCTTGTTGTTTATTCAGTAGTTGGCCATCCAGTTCATGCAGAAAATCAATGACCTCATATTCTAGTGCGGCAATTGCTGACTCAGGCCAAACAATCACATCGGCATTTTCAATGGCTAGCGTTTCTTGTTGATACATAAGCAAGCTAGCAGCGCGATTTTGAGGTAACCATTTTATATCTAGTGGTACGTTACCTTGCACTAAGGCTACAGTGAGCGGCTGTTGAGCGGTTGTCCAGCTATGGCCTTTGAAGATCAAACCAATTAATAGCGGTGTCACTATAACGGCACTGGCTAGCCAGCGAGTTTTACCTGATTGACGGATAATCAGTACGCCACCGGCAGCCAGTAGCAGCACCAACCAAGTGACACCATACAATCCAAATACTGGTGCAATGGTGGATAGTGGCGAATCAATTTGACTATAACCAGGTTGAAGCCAAGGAAATCCGGTGAGTACCCAACTACGCAACCATTCGCTTAATAACCAGCAGGCGGGAAACCATAGTAGGTAGAACATTGCCGAGCGTTTGCCTTGCCACTTATTGGCTAACCAGCAAGCCAGCGCGGGGTAAAGCGAAAGATATCCTACCAGCAATACCATCAGTGCTAGGCTGACTAATAGGGGCATTCCACCAAACTCAGCCATGCTCACATGTACCCAGTGGATACCGTAACCAAACCAGCCTAAGCCATAACACAAGCCTAATTTAAAACCCGATTGCTCAGGTTTTAACAGCAGCAGCAAAAACAGTAGTGAAAGCGGCATTAATGGCCAGAGGCCATAGGGAGCAAAGGCGAAGGGGGCAATTAAGCCACTAAGCAAAGCGGCTAACAGGCGCAGCCGCGGTGTTAAAACAGGCATGTTATTCTTGAATACTCAGCTGCAAGGCTTTCTCTTCTGGAATGCTCACTTGAAGTTGAACCACGCGGCGGCGGTCAGCTGTGCGAACTTTAAAGTGATAACCTTCAATTTCAATTTTTTCGCCGCGCCCTGGTAAGTGGCCAAAGGCATGAGTGACTAAACCACCCACAGTGTCCACTTCTTCATCGCTAAACTCACAGCCGAAGTATTGGTTAAAATCTTCAATGTCGGTAAGGGCATTAACCGCAAAGGTTTTGTCATTGATGCGGCGAATATCGTCTTGTAAGTCTTCTTCGTTGGCAAACTCATCTTCAATGTCGCCAACAATTAACTCTAGAATATCTTCAATGGTTACTAAGCCAGATACGCCACCAAACTCATCCACCACAATGGCCATGTGGTAGCGCTCGCTGCGAAACTCTTTCAACAGTTTGTCGATGCGTTTACTCTCGGGAACAACGACAGCAGGGCGAATCACTTCACTCAGGGGAGTGGTTGAGGCTTCTTCGGTAAAGGCAAACTTGAGCAAGTCTTTAGCAAGTAATACGCCTTCGATATGGTCTTTATCTTCGTTGATCACCGGAAAGCGTGAGTGACGCGCTTCGGTAAGCGTAGGTAAACTTTCGGCAATGGTTTGATTGACATCTAAGGTCACCATTTGCGAGCGGGGGATCATGATGTCACGAACGCGTTGGCTTGATACATCAAGTACACCTTCAATCATTTCTCGGGTGTTTTGGTCGATCAGTTCTCGTTGATTGGCATCTTGAATAACTTCTACCAATTCCTCTTTGCTTTTCGGTTCCCCTTGCACCAGTTGAATAATTCTCTCTATCCAACCTTTTTTAGTGGAACCGCTGCTCGAGTGAGGGTTGTCGTCGCTCATATTCTTTCGTTTTACCTAGTTTGTTATAACGAATATTAGTAAGGGTTACTAATACCCAATTTGGTGAGCACTGCTATTTCTAGTGCTTCCATTTCTTCTGCTTCTTGATCGTCGATATGATCATAACCTAGCAGATGAAGGCTGCCATGTACAACCATGTGCGCCCAGTGGTCAAACACTGCTTTTTGTTGCTCTGCGGCTTCGCGTTCTACTACTTGGCGACAGATAACTAAGTCACCTAGCAAAGGCAGCTCTACGCCGGGAGGAGCTTGAAAAGGAAAAGATAACACGTTAGTTGGTTTATCTTTATTACGGTACTGCGAATTTAACGCTTGGCTTTCGGCTTCGTCAACTATACGAATGGTTAATTCAGTATCTTGATCATGTTCTACCAAGGTTGCGTGCAACCACGCTTCAAAAGCGGTAATGGTTGGCAGGTTCTCTTCATCGCCGGTGGCAATTTGCAGGTCAACGTAAGGCATGTTTAGTCATCGTCTCGCTGGTTTAGCTTTTGGGCGGCTTCGCGGCGCTGCTTTTGTTTTTCTTCAGCAATACGGTCGCGTTCATCTTGTTCTTCGTAGGCTTCAACAATGGCGGCCACAATAGGATGGCGCACTACATCTGCAGCTTGGAAGAAATTAAAGCTAAGCGCGGGTACTTCACCTAGTACTTCAATGGCGTGGCGTAGGCCCGATTTTTGGTGGCGAGGTAAATCAACCTGAGTGATGTCACCAGTAATCACCGCACGTGAGTTAAAACCAATACGGGTTAAGAACATTTTCATTTGTTCTACGGTGGTGTTTTGGCTTTCATCTAAAATAATAAAGGCATCATTTAAGGTACGGCCGCGCATGTAAGCTAAAGGTGCAACTTCAATAACGTTACGCTCAATCAACCGTTCTACTTTTTCAAAACCAAGCATTTCGAATAGTGCGTCGTATAGAGGGCGTAAGTAAGGGTCTACTTTTTGGCTTAAATCACCCGGTAAGAAACCCAGCTTTTCACCGGCTTCTACCGCAGGGCGAGTGAGCAAAATACGGCGTACTTCTTGGCGCTCTAATGCGTCTACTGCGCAAGCTACAGCTAAGTAAGTTTTACCTGTACCAGCAGGGCCAATACCAAAGGTAACATCGTGACCTAGCATGTTGCCAATATAGGCGGCTTGGTTAGAAGTACGCGGTTTAATTACTCCGCGTTTGGTTTTTATATTGAGTTCTTTGCCGTAATGCTGAGTGGTTTCATCATCTTGATCAAGCACATGGCTTTCTTGAATTGCCAAATGCACTTGCTCAGGGCTTAACTCAGGGATATCGCCGCCTTTAAGCGGGGCGGTTTCTATGTATAAGGCGCGCAAAATAGTGCCCGCAATCAAACACATGCCGTGGCGACCAGTAATTTGAAAATTATTGTTTCGATAACTAATTTCTACACCTAAACGGCGCTCTAGTTGTTTCAAATTATCATCAAGTGGACCGCAAAGTTGCGCGAGGCGAGGGCTAGAGGCTGGCTCTAAGTAGATCTCAATAGAATTGATTTTATTACTCAAATTGTTTTATGGGCTGGCTATTTAAAGCCAGCCGCAACTCCTTAAAAGCGTATCTGCGACTAAGGCGTAAAGCTGGCCACGCCTAAGTGGTTAGCTTGCCCATCGGTTTTGTCGATAATAGTGGCAGGCGCAACGTCATTACGCAACTGCATTTGTTGCTCTGTTCTTAGCAACTCGCCACGCAATGAGTGGGCGAATACATCAACAATTTTTACATCCACGAACTGACCTATTACGTCATGGCTGCCTTCAAAGTTCACTACCCGGTTGTTTTCAGTTCGGCCGCGTAGTTCCATTGGGTTTTTCTTTGAAGGGCCTTCAACCAAAATACGCTGCTCGGTATCGAGCATGCGACGGCTCACTTGCATGGCTTGTTGGTTGATGCGTTCTTGCAATATGTAAAGACGCTGTTTCTTTTCTTCTTCAGTGACGTCGTCAGGCAAGTCGGCTGCTGGCGTACCAGGGCGAGCGCTGTATACAAAGCTGTAGCTCATATCAAAGTTTACTTGCTCGATTAGCTTCATGGTGTCAGCAAAATCTTCAGTACTTTCGCCAGGGTAACCTACGATGAAGTCAGAGCTAATTTCAATATCAGGGCGCGCTTTACGAAGCTTACGAATAATTGATTTGTACTCAATGGCGGTGTGGCCACGCTTCATTAAGTTAAGAATACGGTCAGCGCCACTTTGTACGGGTAAGTGTAAAAAGCTCACTAGCTCAGGCGTATCCGCATAAACTTCAACGATGTCATCGGTAAATTCGATAGGGTGACTCGTGGTAAAGCGTAAGCGGTCGATGCCGTTAATACTGGCGACATAACGCAGTAGCTCAGCAAAACTACAAATACTGTCGTCGTGTTGTAACCCTCGGTAGGCATTTACGTTTTGCCCTAACAGATTGACTTCGCGTACGCCTTGCTCGGCGAGTGAAGCAATTTCGTAAAGTACGTCATCCAGTGGTCGGCTAACTTCTTCACCACGGGTATAAGGCACCACACAGAAAGTACAATATTTACTACAACCTTCCATGATTGACACAAAAGCACTGGCGCCTTCGGCACGTGGCTCAGGTAAGCGGTCAAATTTTTCAATTTCTGGAAAGCTCACATCAACGACTGATTTCTCGCCGCCTTTTACTTGCTTGATCATTTCTGGCAAGCGGTGCAGGGTTTGCGGGCCAAATACAATATCTACGTATGGTGCGCGTTCGCGAATGGCTTTACCTTCTTGCGAAGCAACACAGCCGCCAACACCAATTACCAAGTTAGGGTTCTTTTGTTTTAGGGTTTTCCAGCGACCAAGTTGATGAAAAACTTTTTCCTGAGCTTTCTCACGTATAGAGCAGGTATTTAGCAATACAACATCTGCTTCGGAGGCTTCTTCAGTTAACTGAAAACCATGGGTCGCATCGAGTAGGTCGGCCATCTTCGACGAATCGTACTCGTTCATTTGGCAGCCCCAAGTTTTGATATGCAGCTTATTTCCCATCGTTTTACTCATCATTACATCGCTAAAAAAGGACGCGTATTTTACTGGTTTATGTTGAGCCTTACTAGTAACAATCGGCGCTTTGCCAGAAAAAGATTAAAAAATGGCCGCTGCGCAAAGCCAGCAAGCGACTCCACATTATCATCAGCAAGATTCGCAACCTTTTACGGCTTCGGGTTACACTGCAATAAATAGTGAGAATGAATTGAAATACCATGGAAAATTTTGATGTTGTGGTGGTTGGCGGTGGCATGATCGGTGCCGCTAGCGCGCAGGGCTTTGCTCAGCAAGGTTTGTCGGTGCTGATGCTAGAGTCTTACCAGCCTAAAGCCTTTGAAACCAGCCAAGCTATAGATTTACGGGTAAGTGCCATTAGCCAAGCCAGTGTAAATTTGCTGAAGCAACTCGACGCATGGTCAGCCATTAGTGCAATGCGATTGTGCCCCTACCAGCAGCTGCAAGTGTGGGAAGACCCACAAGACAAACTGATATTTGATTGCGCGCAGCTAGACTTACCCGAATTAGGGTTTATGGTTGAGAATCGAATTATTCAACTTGGACTGTGGCAGGCGAATGAACAAGCAGGTGTTACCCGTAGAATAGTTCAAAATACTCAGCTTCAAACTAATACCGCTGAAGGTGTCAGCCTAAAAATCGATGAAACTGAAGTGTTTGCTAAATTGATGGTGGTAGCCGATGGTGCTAACTCAAATATGCGCCAACAACTTGGTTTAGGCATTAGCGCTTGGGATTATCGGCACGACTGTTTTGCTATAAATATTAAACTGGATGCCCCCCAGCAAACGGCTACTTGGCAGCAATTTTACCCTAGTGGTCCGCGCGCCTTGTTACCTTTAGCCGAGCAGCACGCTGCGCTAATTTGGTACGACAGCAAAGACACTATTCGCGGTTTAAAGCAGTTAAGCAACGCCCAGCTTAAACACCGTATTGAAGCAGAGTTTCCTGCTCTACCGGGAGACTTCGATATTTTAGATAGCGCCAGCTTCCCACTAACTCGTCGCCACATTAGCCAATATGTAAAACACCGCGCAGTAGTGATTGGCGATGCGGCGCACACCATTAACCCATTGGCAGGGCAGGGTGTAAACTTGGGTTATCGAGACGTGAAGTGCTTACTTGAGCAAGTAGAACACGGTGGTTTAGAGGAGCTAGATAAAGCGCTACGCCGTTTTGAAGTACGCCGCAAGCCAGATAACTTAAGCATGCAAACCAGCATGGATGTATTCTACCTAATGTTTTCTAATTCCCTATCGCCGTTGCAACAGCTACGCAAGTTAGCGATTAAAGGTATGCAGCATAGCGGGCCCATAAAAAACTGGACCCTGAAATATGCGTTAGGGGATATTGGGTAAAGGTATCAATCGGAATACAAAGCCTGCGTCATGCGGGCTTTTTTGTTTCTGAAGAAAGGCTTAAGAAAACGGTTATAGAAGTGTGTGGCTACTAATACTGAATTTAGAAAGAAAAAAGGCCTGCTAAAAAGCAGGCCTTTTAAGGTGGCAGGGATAGCTGGATTTGAACCAACGAATGGCGGCATCAAAAGCCGCTGCCTTACCGCTTGGCGATATCCCTACAAAACTCTTTGAACTGGATTCTTCATTAGAGAAGAATGGTGCGGAAGGAGAGACTTGAACTCTCACACCTTGCGATACTAGAACCTAAATCTAGCGCGTCTACCAATTCCGCCACTTCCGCACGAAATACTTCTAAAACTAATGGTGGCTATGGCGGGACTTGAACCTGCGACCCCAGCATTATGAGTGCTGTGCTCTAACCAGCTGAGCTACATAGCCATCTGTATTTTCACTTAAGTGAAGCTACAAATATTTTGGCAGGGTATAAATGCTAGTCTACGACATAGTACTTATTCTCTTACCAGGACAATTGCCCTTCAGTTACTGCGTTCTCAAATTATAAACCTGAGCACAATAAAAGTGGCAGGGATAGCTGGATTTGAACCAACGAATGGCGGCATCAAAAGCCGCTGCCTTACCGCTTGGCGATATCCCTGCAGAAACTGTTCGAAACGCGTATTGCTACAGTGTTTCTATGTCTTAATCTTTCAATTTAGACTGGCAATCTAAAACCTAAGTTCTGATTGCTTAACTCAAGTATACATACTCAAGCTATAAATGGTGGCAGGGATAGCTGGATTTGAACCAACGAATGGCGGCATCAAAAGCCGCTGCCTTACCGCTTGGCGATATCCCTACAGGGTGTTACTTTTTGGCTTCTTCTTTAAGAGAAGAATGGTGCGGAAGGAGAGACTTGAACTCTCACACCTTGCGATACTAGAACCTAAATCTAGCGCGTCTACC
>NZ_JAUOSJ010000018.1:0-79401 GCF_030548385.1 Agarivorans sp. 1_MG-2023
GAGCAGTCTGGTAGCTCGTCGGGCTCATAACCCGAAGGTCGTTGGTTCAAATCCAGCTCCCGCAACCAATTCTTGGTTTTTCTATACTTTCTTTCAGCTTATTCTTTAAAACAGCCACCTTTCGCAGCTGCTTTCTTGTTAATCTCTAAAATCCATACAAACCGATATTTTCTAGCTGCACACGTTTAGGCTGTCTAAGTACAAACAACGCTGATTCAGCAAGATCTTCTACTTGCAACCAACCTGGTTTTATTTCACTTTCGCACGTCGGCGCTGGTACTTGAACCAAGCCAGGACACAAACTATGTACCTTTATACCATATTCTTTTACTTCTTCTTGTAGAGCTGCAGCTAATCCCAATACCGCAAACTTTGCCGCGCAATATGGACCTGCATTCGCGTAACCATTTTTGGCTGCTTGCGATGCAATGTTTAGTATATGACCGCTTTTTTGCTCTCGCATAGTGGGTAATACAGCCTGGCTAGTTAAGAAGGTGCCTTTTGTGCACGTATCTACCACTAAATCCCAATCATCTTCGCTGCAGTTTTCAATGGTATCGCCAACACCCAAGCCACTATTGTTAATAAGTATGTCTATTTTTCCAAAGCTGCTTAAGGCGAAGTTTTTAAGATCTTGTACTTGTTGTTTACTGCGTATATCTGCAGCAAAAGGAAGCACCTTCGTACCCGCTTGTTTACTTAGGTATTCCGCTGATTGTTTTAGCTTGGCAAAATCCCTTGAGCTAATCACTACACCTACGCCCTGCTCTGCCAATGCCTTTGCTATCGCTAAGCCAATCCCACTTCCGCCGCCAGTTACAATTGCGCATTTGCCTGCTAAGTTTTCCATCCATCAGGTTCCTTTATCATAAAAGTCGCTAGTATTTTGATGCTTATAATCCTAGAATCAATACTATAGTTCTAATCAACTCGCACTATAGTGAGGCAACGACATTTATGGGAAGGATTAATGGCACAGTTTTCTGAACGTTTGAAAGAGCTCATGGGTGAACAGAGTGTTAGTGGCTTTGCTCGAAAAGTAGAGTTAAATGAAAGCTTAATACGCAAATATTTAAAAGGTTCGGAGCCAAGCCTCTCTAAAGCTAACCAAATAGCGCAAAAAGCCAACTGTTCATTGGAATGGCTAGCTACTGGCGAAGGTTACCAATACCGTAAAGCTGAAGTGGTTGATATGGAAGCGTTAGAGAAAGCCGTTGAACTCACTTTATCTGCTGCCGAGCAAAATGATTTAAGTGTAGAAAATGAAAAAGTGATGAAGGTCATTGTAGCGACTTATCAGTATTTGCGCACAACTCGCAAGAAGGATGGATATTTTGACCTACAAGAAGCTAAGCCGTTTGTGCGTTATGTGATGGGTTTGTGTGGATAGTAAAAGGCCGAGATAACTCTCGGCCTTTACTTATATAGTACTCGTTAGAACTGTTTGTAATCTCGATAACTAACTTTAAAGAAAATCACATATAAAACTGGCACGATCAATAAAGTAAGTATGGTTGCCACACCCAAACCAAACATCACTACGGCAGCCATAGATTCAAAGAATACATCGGAGATCAGCGGCGCTACACCTAGTATGGTAGTGACCGCAGCCATACACACCGGACGCACTCTACTCACGGTAGATTCAAATACTGCTTGATATGCTTCTTTACCAGCATTTATATCAGCGTTAATTTGATCGAGTAACACAATACCATTTTTGAGCAACATCCCTGATAAGCTCAACATGCCAAGCAAGGCCATAAAGCCAAATGGCTTGCCTAAAAACAATAACCCTGCGGTAATCCCTATAAGTGCTAGAGGCACACAACACCATATAACTAATGGCTTTTTGACGGAGTTAAACAGGAACACCGTGATCATGAACATGATCAAGTAACCCATTGGCAACGAAGCAAACAAGGCTTCTTGAGCATCCCCTGAAGACTCATATTCCCCACCCCATTGCAGCTCATAACCAGGCGGTAATTCCAAGGCTTCAACTTGCGGCCGAACCTTAGCAAATAACTCTGCTGGCAATATGTCGTATTCAAAATCAGCATCAGCAAAAATGGTTAATGTCCGTTTTTTGTCGCGACGTTGTACAATAGGATCTTCAAATTTAACGTCAAAACCATTTACTACTTGCTGAATAGGTATATAAGTTTTTAAACTTGGGCTCCAAATTCGTAAGCTTTCTAACGAATCAATATCAATTCGTTCATCATTAGGTAAACGCCCAACTATCGGCAGTAAAGTGGTACCTTCACGATACAAACCAAAACTTAAACCCGCAAAAGCAAACTCTAGGGTTTGGTCGATATCAGATTTATTGATGCCTAAGCGCCTAGCCTGAGTTTCATTGAAGTTTGGTTCAATGTACTTAACCCTATCGCGCCAATCGTGACGAACGTTTACGGTGCCCGGTGTATCGTTAAAGATTTGCTTTATCTCAGCTGCGATTGAGCGTAGTACATCAGGGTCAGCACCTAACACTCTAGCCTCAATTTTTGCGTCGGTAGACGGGCCAATTTCAAGATTTTTAAACTTGAATTGAGCTTGCGGAAACTGTTGCTCAAATTCTTTACGAAGAGAAGACATAGCTGCAGCCGCAGTTTGAGGATCTGTTGTTCGCACTGCTATTTGCGCATAAGCCCCGTAGTTTTTCTCTGGCGAATAGGTCAACATAAAACGTTGAAAGCCTTTACCTACCGACGACGACACAAACTCGACTGCGTTGGTATCTAAAGCTAATTGCTCCATTACCCCCACCGACTCACTTGTTTCTCGTATGTCAGTCCCTTCAGGCATCCATACATCTACCAAAAATATCGGTGTAGACGAAGGAGGAAAGAACATTTGTTTTACGTAACCAAAACCTAGTACCGAGACAATGAATAAAGAGATAACAACTATTAACGTTGGCCATTTAAAACGTAAACAAAAATCTAGCAGGACCTTGTAAGCATTAAAAAATGCACCTTTATATGGATCATTGTTCTCGCCATCAACTTGCGCCTCACCTTCTTTACCAAAAAATAGTTGGGCAAAAAATGGGGTAATGGTAATAGCAGTAACCCACGATAAAAATAATGAGAACAGCAACACCCAAAATAGTGATCCCGCAAATTCGCCAGTCGCATCAGGTGATAAACCAATCGGTGCAAATGCAGTTATAGCAATAACTGTAGCCGCCAATAATGGCCACATGGTTTGACCAACAATTTGCTGGGCAGAGTCTAAGGTACTTAAGCCTTTCTTACGGCCCATCAAGATACCTTCAACCACCACGATTGCGTTGTCGACCAGCATGCCTAGTGCAATGATTAAAGCACCTAATGAAATACGCTGTAATTCTATCTCAGCTTGCTTCATTAAAATAAAAGTTCCTAAACATGTGAGGAACAAAATCAGGCCAATTAAAATACCACTCTTTAGGCCCATAAATAACAGCAACACCACGATCACAATGACAACCGCGAGAATTAAGTTCCAGACAAAAGAGCTTACCGATTTATCAACCTCTTGAGGTTGGTTGTACATAGATTCAACGATCATTCCCGCTGGTCGAGCATAATCAATTTCATTCAACCTAGTTTCGATTGCCTTACCCACTTCCACCACATTCACACCGCTGGTAAACGCCACACCTATATTAATGGCTTGATGTTGGTTATAGCTGACTAAGTTAGTGGGTATTTCTTGGTAACCTCGGCTAATGGTTGCAACGTCTTTTAAATAAATGAGCTTGTCACCACTGGTTCCAGGAATAATTAAGTCGCCTAACTCATTCACTGACTTGAATGCGCCAGTAGGACGAATGGTAAGTTGGTCACCAGCAATTTTGATGTTACCCGCAGAAGTTACCATGTTCTGTGAATTGAGTAAGCTGGTAATCAAACCAGGGTCAAGATTAAAGGTGGCGAGTTTTTGAATCGAAATTTCTATAAAAACTTGTTCAGTTTGTTCACCTGCTAAAGTTACCTTACCCACACCAGGTACTAATTCGATTTCACGTTTAATGTAATCAACATAGTCTTGTAGGTCTTTGTAATCGTAGTTTTCTCCAGACACCATATACATAATGCCGTATACATCACCGAAATCGTCATTAACTAGAGGAGCCGCGACTCCCGGAGGTAACTGCGATTGCATGTCCCCCACTTTTCGGCGCAGTTCATCCCAAATTTGAGGTAGTTCTTCTGGGCCGTAAGTTTTCTTCATAGAAACGGTAATTTGCGATAGCCCCGGTGTACTTAACGATACAATTTCGTCTACATAAGGTAAGGCTTGAATCGCTTTTTCTACAGGATAGGTCACTTCTTCTTCTACTTCTGTTGAAGTAGCGCCTGGATACATTGTTACAACCACCGCATCTTTAATAGTAAACGGAGGATCCTCTAATTGACCTAAGCCAGTAAACGATACTATTCCACCAATAAGTAATATCAGGGTGAACATCCAGCTTATAATGGAGTTTTTTACGAAATAGCCTGCAATGTTCATCGTTTATCCTTCTTTAAAACAACCTTTTGACCATCTACTAATTTGTTGGCACCAACTGAAACGATCACATCACCGTCGTTCAGACCTTGATTAATCTCAATCATATCGCCGGACAGAGTCCCTAGCTCTACCTCTTGTGACTCAACAGTTTGGTCATCTTTGTAACGCCACACCACGGGCCGCTGCTGGCCTATTCGGGAACCATCGGGCATTACTACCGCTGCCACCGGTACCAAGAAATCTCTTGAGTAGGTGTAGGTCAAGTCTGATAAGTCTATTGATACCTTGGCTGGCATCCCTTCTAATACACCAAACTGGTTATCAAAAGGCACTAAAAAGGTAGCTATATAACTACGAGTGCTTGGATCTTTTTCAAGGTTTAGCTCATAGGGTGTAGCAGTAAAAGTCTTATCAGGGAACGCCTCATAGGTCACTTTTACATCCAAGTTTTTAATTCTGTTTTCGCCTAACTTAGCCACTGCCAAAATCATATCTGGCAATTGCACATCAACTTCTACAAAATCGACCTTATGAAGGCTTAATACTGCAGATCCAGGTTGTACATTTACAAATGGGTCTGAAAACACGTCACCAATAATCCCGTCGAAAGGGGCTTTTAGTTCTGTGTATTCAAACATTAGTGTTGCTTTTTTATAATCAGCTAGCGCCACTAAATATTCAGCTCGCATTTTGTCATACTCACTTTGGGATAAAAGTTTTTTGTCTAACAATGCTTTAGCGCGCTCAAACTGCTGTTCAGTCAAGACCAGGCGAGCCTTTCTGTCATCGACTACAATTTGATAATCGCGTTTGTCTAATACTGCTAGCACATCTCCTTTGTTAACTTTCTGGCCCTTATTGATATTTATTGATTTTATTTCACCATCTACCCTGAAAGCCAAATCAACGAGATCATGTGCACGAGCAATACCATTAAAATCTCTCTCTACAGAGTTCACTTCCGTAGGTAAGCTATAAATTTCGACGATCTGTTCAGGCATCTCAATAGATTCCTCAACACCGCACCCGGCTAATATAAGAGTGATTAAACTAGTGGTAATTGTTTTAGTGAACATATTAGAGCCCCCTCTCTTTTACCCATTGGATAGCAGCTTGACCATCAACTAGCTCTTGAGCACCTGCAACCACTAACCAATCACCATCATTGAGCCCACTTGATATATTACCCTTATCAATTGTTACTTGCTTTTTAGTCACTATTTTAGTCTCTGGATTCCAAATAAAAACAAAACTTTGACCCGCGTCTTCAACCAAGCTTCCTGCAGGAGCGACCAAATTTTTTCCAATTAACTGAGTACTTGATTCAATCTGCACTAGCGTTGCCATACCAGGGAAAATATTGAGTTCATTAGGTATCGGTAAGGTTAAAACGATGGTGTAACTACCAGTGGAAGGATCCGCCACCGTGCTTAACTCTTTTAATGATGCAACGTACCAATCTTGTCGGCCTTGAAACTGTACTGCGAGATCCGGTGCGAGCTGTCCGTTTCGACGGGCTTCTTGGAAAATACTAATCAGCCGCTCAGGTAGCTGAAAGTTAACATCTATAGTCGATTCAGTTTGCAGGCTTAATACTTGTTGTTTCTCATAAACATACTCAAATTGCTCTGCATACTTACGAGCGATTACTCCATCATAGGGTGCAACAAGCTTGGTATAACTAAGATTCACTTTTGCTTTGTCCAAAGCGGCTTTGCTAATGGCATATTGGCTTTTAGATTTATCAAAATCACTTCGAGAAATCACCCCTCGTTCAACCAATTGGTTCGCTCGATCGAACAACACTTTAGCTAATTCATAGTTTGCTTTGGCTACTTCTAGCTCTTGGTTATACATTGCCGGATCAATATTCGCCAATGGCTGACCTGCTTTAACCATTTCGCCCGGTCTAACGAGGATTTCATCTAATCGTCCTGAGACTTGAAAGGACAAAATAGCAGTATCGGACGCAAAGGTTTCACCTGGCAGTGTGCGTATTCGTTTGCCATCTCCTATTTCTATTTGCTCTACTTTAACGGGGCGTGGATAGCTTTCTACAGACTCTACGGGGTCTTTTTTGCAGCTCAGTAGTAACAAACTACTGCAAGTAACAAAAGCTAGACCTAGGTATGTGTTGCGCGTCATAGGGATCCCTAAGTTGATTTACCAATACATATAAAAGTTAGTCGCATAACGACAGTTCTACAAAATTATTGAGGTAAATTAGACACTGAAATTGTTTAAAGTTCAGTTTGTTAGGAAATGTTCTAGCAAGCCGAGCGGAATGTGGAACAAAGTTTGATGTTAGATAATATATTAAGCTTTAATTGGTTTAACCATTGCGGTCAATCTTGAGCTACAAACTAACTGGTCACCCTGGGTAATATTGATTTGCCATACCTGTAAGGTAGAACCTAATCTAACAGGTGTAGCCTTGGCACTCACCTCTCCATTACGTACTGCTTTAAGATGGTTTGCATTTATTTCTACGCCCACCACCATAGAGCCCTTACCAGCAACACAATAAGCTGCGCAACTAGCAAGGCTTTCTGCCAGTGCAACGTTAGCCCCACCATGCAACAAGCCCATAGGCTGTTTTACCTTTGCAGTAACAGGCATGGTAGCGACTAAGTAATCGTTGCCCACCTCGGTAAACTTAATATCCAAAAAAGCGAGCATGTTGCCCTCGCCCATTTGGTTTAAGCTCTCGAGGTTCATTGGCAACTTCCAAATACTCAAGGCAGCAAGCTCAACAATATTTGGAGGGGGTGTTTTGGTTTCTCCCCTTCCAATCGTTTGACTTGGCTACGACAGGAGTACCCAGTAACCATGCAACGTTCGCGCGGCAAGCTTGCCATTTTTTGTTTCCAGCTCAACTCATAAATAGCTTTAGAAGTGGCTAATTGCTTTGCATCATGACCATAAGTACCCGCCATACCACAACACCCCACAGCTACGTCTTCTAAACTAGCGCCAAATCGCGTGAACACCTGCTGCCATTGCTTGAAAGCGTCGGCCTTTAAGGCTTTTTCAGTACAGTGGCCAAATAAGTACCAGGTATTGGTATCGCTCACCTGCTGCTTTTCAAATAACTCTGGAGCTAAGCCATCTAACCATTCTTGAACCACCTGTACTTCAAAATCTCCCCGCTTTTCGCCAAGCGCATGTTTATACTCATCGCGATAACAAAGTACGAGTGCGGGCTCTACCCCTACCATTTTAATGCCAAGCTCACTCACTTGATTTAAAAAAGCAGCGCTGGTTTGGGCAGACTTATTAAACTTGCTTAAAAAGCCTTTAATATGCTGCGGCTTACCGTTGGGTTTAAAAGGCAAAAGAACTGGGTTAATTCCCAACTTTTTAGCTAAGTGAATAAAATCTTCAACTAACTCTGCTTCATAAAAAGTGGTAAACGGATCTTGTACAATTAACACCGTGCGTTGTTTTTGCTCATCACTTAACGCCTGCAACGCTTTAAAGTCGTACTTGCTGGTTAGGCTTTCTGGAACTCGCTGTGCCAGCGTGGGGAAACTAAGCGTAGGGATATCAACCATACCGATAGTTTTTGTCACTAAACTACTGGTCCACTTAGGTGCCATAGCAGCGTTAAACAAACGGGGTGCTTTCGCCATTAACGGCGCATAGGTTTCTACATAAGCAACAAAATAGTCTTTTATAGGTCGTAAATATCTACCATGATAAATATTTAGAAAGCGTGAACGAAACGTAGGTACGTCAACTTTAATTGGGCACCCAGTGGTACACGCTTTACATGCTAAACAGGTTTGCATGGCATCATAAACTTCGTGGCTGTAATCGTACTCACCTTTAGATTTTGCAATGCTATTACGTATCTTAAGCAAAATACTATCCGGTGAGATAAAACTAGACGTTAACTTTTGCTCTTGGGCCAAAGGGTCAACTTTTAGCGCAGCAAGTTGGCGTAACCATTCGCGCATTAACCCCGCTCGACCTTTTGGTGAATAACGTCTATCACCAGTGGCTTTAAACGACGGACACATAGGGCTAGCAGTGTCGTAGTTAAAACACAAACCGTTGCCATTACATTCCATGGCGTTCTTATAGCTGTCTCGCACTTCTACAGCTATTTCTCTATCGTATTTGCCACGTTTAGTACCGTCTACCGATACTAGCTTTTCATCACTATGCAGCGGCGTACAAATTTTGCCGGGATTGATTTGATTATGCGGATCAAACGCTGCTTTAATTTTTCTTAATTCGGCAAACAACTCATCACCAAAAAATGCTGGACTGTATTCCGAACGGAAGCCTTTACCGTGCTCGCCCCACATTAAGCCCTTATACTTAGCTGTTAAAGAGACAACTTGGTCTGACACTTCACGCATCAAAAGCTCTTGCTCTGGGTCGCACAAGTCTAAGGCTGGTCGAACATGCAATACGCCTGAGTCAACATGACCAAACATGCCGTACTGCAAACCTTTGTCATCCAGCAGTTTTCTAAACTCAACAATGTAGTCAGCTAAATTTTCAGGAGGTACACAAGTATCTTCAGCAAAGGCGACAGGTTTAGCGGCGCCGGCAGTATTGCCTAATAAACCAACGGCTTTTTTCCGCATATTGTAAATAGCGTTGATATTAGTGAGGTCATCGCAACTTTGATAGCCAATAACGCCTAAATCAGCAACATTTTCCTGAGATAAAGTGCTTAGCAGCTCAGATACTTTTTGCTGCTGCAATAATTTGTCATTTTCTGCAAACTCAACAATGTTAATGCCCTGCATATCGGCATCTTCTACATCGCTAATTAATTCTCTTACGCTATCCCAAACAACATCTTGCTGAGCTAGGTTAAGCACCTTAGAGTCGATGGTTTCTACCGACAATGCTTGAGCTGCAACTAAGCTTGGTGCATGACGAAGTGCCGAATTGAACGAGTCATATTTAACCGTGACTAAAGTTCTGAATTTTGGAATAGCGGTGAGATCTAACTTAGCTTCAGAAATAAAGGCTAATGAACCTTCTGAGCCACATAAAATGCGAGTTAAATCGAGACGGTCATCCTCTGGACTGTAAGCGTTTTTTAAATCATAGCCTGTTAGAAAGCGATTAAGTTTAGGGAATTTTTCTTCTACTAACGAGCGCTTATCTACACAAGCGTGTTTAACCGCCGAGTAGATATCAATAAGCGACTCGCGCTGCTGATCTATGTGATCTACACTCACCGCTTCGCTATCGAGCTCTTCCCCACTCGCCAGCACTGCTTTAACGGACAAAACATGATCACTGGTTTTACCGTAAACCATCGATCCCTGACCTGAAGCATCAGTATTGATCATCCCTCCAAGTGTCGCGCGGTTACTGGTTGAAAGCTCTGGAGAGAAAAACAAGCCATGTTCTTTTAACACGCTGTTAAGCTTATCTTTAACAATACCCGTTTCAACTCTAACCCAACGCTCCTCAACATTAAGTTCGATAACCTTGTTCATAAACTTAGATAAGTCAACAACAATACCTTGGGTTAACGACTGGCCATTGGTACCCGTACCGCCTCCCCTAGGAGTGAGCTTTATTGATTCAAACGCCGAGGCCGAGGCTAATCTACAAAGCTGTTTAATGTCTGCTGTGCTTTTCGGGAATACCACGGCTTGTGGCAAATATTGATACACTGAATTATCTGTTGCTACCGCCAAACGGCTAGCATAAGAAGTTTGAATTTCGCCGGAAAATGCAGAAACTTCAAGCTTGGTTAGATAATCTAAATACAGAGCCTCAAGAGAATGCTGAGGGCTTAACTTAGGGATCATAAATCCGTTGTCCCACTCTAAGGTATTAAAAATTGGAGGGATTATATCACGTGATTTCTCGCTTCTGTAAGACTTTGCTACTAACAAAGGGTTGTTCTTTAAATCACCTTGGTTACAGCGAATCACTAAAGCATTTTCTTGGCTTATTAGTATTAATTACTAGCTGGCCTTATAAAAAAAGTACAAACCAGCCTCACCTGCGTGGTAGACGGTTTATATGAGATTTTTATCTGTTATTGCTTGTTGTATATCGGCTTGTGTCATTTGCTTAACCAATAACACTGCTCGCTGGCCAATTGCTACTTTATCGTTAGGAAACACTATTGCTTTTGGACCATCTTCAACTTCAATAATGCGCGAACCATCTTTAGCTAAACGGTAACCATTGGGGTATTCAGTAAAGTTAGCCTGACTCTGGTTGAAACTAAAACAGAAATCATCGGTGGTTTTATTAAGCACATTACTCACTTGAAATAAGGTGGCACGCGAAGAGTTGAACTGTAGCTCAGATAAATCACTAGCTCCCAACAAGGTAGTTAAGGTTTGAGTTAATGCCTTCAGTTTATTGGGATCGTTTTGGCCAAATGGATGCACCTTGCCAAGTTCAACAGTAAACGCCACTGCATTATGGATATAGCTTGAGTGATAACTAAACGTTGACGCAGGTTCATTTGAAAACAATACACAATCAACTTCACAGGCTTGCAGTAAAGCTAAGCTACTTTGTTTCCATGCTCTCCCATGAGTAAAGGGATGCACGGCAAATTTCTCGTGTTGTGAACTTCTAATGGCAGTATGTAGATCTAAATGGTAAGCAGCTAAAAGACTATAACGAGTGAAAAACTGTTTCACTATTTCTTCTAAATGTTTTGCTCGCCGTACTTCATAGCAATCATCGTAATTAGCATGCTTGCCAATAAATAAACGGTTTAGGTTTAGCATTAGCTCCCGTTTTGCCTCAACCATTGCGGGAGGATTACCCAAGATGACTAATAAAGGTTGTTGTAATTCGACCTCCATGTTTAAGATTTTGCTTACAAGCTCGTCGATGCATTCGATGGGGGCGGTTTCATTGCCGTGAATACCGGCAGAGAGTACCACTGCTCTGGTACTTATCTTAGCTGTTGGTTCAAACAACAATACACCAGTACTTAGTAAACTAACTTTGGTTTGGCTGGCTAAATTGAAACTAAAAGTCTCAGAACTTTCTGGCGCATTTAAAGTGAATTTAAGTAGACCAAGTTGGAGTAAGCTTTCTTTAGGCACATCTTATCCTTAGATGTAAACGAAGTAAGCAACAGTATGCTAGTTTTTAAGGCATAAAAAAAGGGAGACATAGTCTCCCTTTTTATTGTTAACTAAGGCTTAAACAAAGCTTAGTTAGGCATAACTTTTTCAAGTTTCCAGATACGGCTTACGTAATCTTCAATTGAGCGGTCAGAGTTAAACTTACCTACTGACGCTGAGTTGATGATAGCCATCTTAGCCCATTTCTTCTGATCACGGTAAGTTGCGTCAACTGCAGCGTACTCAGTAGTGAAAGACTCGAAGTCTGCCAATACTAGATACGGGTCACCACCTTCTAGCAAGCTGTGCTTGATTGAAGCTAGCTCACCAGGAGCACCAGGCGTGAAGAAGTCTGTTTCTAACCAATCTAGAACAGCTTTCAGCTCAGGGTTACCGTAGTAGTAATCCCATGGGTTGTAACCAGCAGCTTTAAGCGCTTTAACTTCGTCACAGTTTAGACCGAAGATGAAGATGTTGTCATCGCCTACTTCTTCTGCGATTTCAACGTTTGCACCATCAAGAGTACCAAGAGTTAGGGCACCGTTTAGGGCAAACTTCATGTTACCAGTACCAGATGCTTCGTAACCTGCGGTAGAAATTTGCAGTGATACGTCACCTGCTGGGAATAGTTTCTCAGCAAGCGTTACGCGGTAGTTAGGCATGAACACAACTTTCAGCTTGTCTTTAATGCGTGGGTCGTTGTTCACTTTATCTGCAACTTTGTTAATTGCGTAGATAATGTCTTTAGCTAGCTTGTAACCAGGTGCAGCTTTAGACCCGAAGATAAATACTTGTGGGCCCATATCGTAATCTGGGTTTTCAAGTAGACGACGGTAAAGTGCTAGGATGTGTAGCAGTGCAAGGTGCTGACGCTTGTACTCGTGTAGACGCTTAATAAGAACATTGAACATAGCATCAGGGCTTACTTTGATGCCACATAGCTCTTCAATCTTGTCAGCTAGTTCTACTTTCTTCTCGCGTTTAATCGCCATGAAGTTTTTCTGGAACTTAGGGTCATCAGCAAATTTAGCTGCGCCTTTTAGCTCGTCTAGTTTACGCGGCCAATCAGTACCAACAGTATCGTTGTACATATTAGCTAGCTGTTCGTTACATGCAAGCAACCAACGACGAGGAGTTACACCGTTTGTTACGTTTACGAAGCGCTCAGGCCATAGTTCGTAAAACTCTGGGAACAAATCTTCTTTAACCAACTCTGAGTGCATTGCTGCAACACCGTTAGTTTTGAAACAAGTAACAACACATAGGAACGCCATGCGAACCATGCGAGTTTCACCTTCTTCAATAATAGAAAGGTGACGTTTCATTTCGTCGTTGCCAGGCCATTTAGCTTCAACTTCGTCTTCTAAGAAGCGACGGTTGATTTCGTAAATGATTTCTAGGTGACGTGGAAGTACTTTTTCGAACAAGTACACAGCCCATTTTTCTAGTGCTTCTGGCAATAGAGTGTGGTTAGTGTATGCGAAAGTTTCTGTACAGATTTTCCAAGCGTCGTCCCAAACTAGACCTTCTTCGTCGATAAGAATACGCATCAACTCAGGAATAGCTACAGTTGGGTGAGTATCGTTCAACTGAATTACAGCTTGCTTAGAGAACTGAGAGAAATCACTGTGGTTACGTTTGTAACGACGAATGATGTCTTTTAGTGAACAAGCACAGAAGAAGTACTGTTGGATAAGGCGAAGTTCTTTACCCTGTTCGCTTTCGTCGTTCGGGTAAAGTACTTTAGATACTGCTTCAGCTTGCGATTTCTCAGATTGAGAATCAATGTAACCACCGGCGTTAAATACGTCCCAGTCGAAGAAGTCAGCAGCTTTAGATTCCCACAAACGTAGTACGTTTACAGTTTTAGCTTCGTAACCAACTACAGGGATATCCCATGGCACACCTTTAATTTGACGACCAGCATGCCAAACTTTACGCATTTTGCCATCTTCGCCAAATACCGTTTCTACGTAACCGTATAAAGGTACTTCTTGAATTGATTCTGGACGGCAGATTTCCCAAGGGTTGCCGTATTCGCGCCAGCTATCAGGACGTTCGATTTGACGGCCGCCTTGAATTTCTTGACGGAATAAACCGTGCTCGTAGTGGATACCGTAACCTACCGCTGGGTAGTTAAGCGTAGCCAAAGAATCGATGAAACAAGCAGCTAGACGACCTAGACCACCGTTACCAAGAGCCATATCAGGTTCTTCGTCACAGATGTCGTTAATGTCTTTACCTAAATCGGTAAGTGCATCACGTGCAGCGTCGAACACACCAACGTTGTGAAGGTTGTTTATAGTTAAACGACCCATCAAGAACTCTAAAGAAAAGTAATGTACAGCACGAGAATCGTTTTCTGCATTCGCTTTAGAAGTTTCAGTTAAACGATCAAACACTAATTCGTTTACTGCAGAACACGTTGCTTTCCACCAAGCTTGGTTGTTAGCACGTCCTTCATCAGTACCGTGAGTACTGCGCAAGTGTTTAATAATTGAATCTTTAAATTCAACTTTCGATAACGCTAGTGCGTTTTTTGCTTTTGCCTTTTTAGCGGCCATGTGAATTTCCTTTGTATCTAACCTTTGTGGTGACATCTTCAAACGTAGCATTCGATGGTTAACCGAACAGCAAATGCTACAAAAGACTGTATGTGCTCAAAAATCCGAGCTCATGTTACCGATGCGAAACGATATTATATACGTTCTACATCACATTTAGGTAAAAAAGCCTCTCTCAAGACTAAATTTTTATGCATTTTTTGGAAAAAATGCTTTTTCACTCAAAGAACCGAAATGAAGTGTAAAGAAAACCCAACAAAAGCCCAGCATTTGAAAATGCTTTCATACGCTAATCGGCAGTAATCTTGATCGGAATCAATTAAAACGGGGCTTTTGTGCCAATTCGTCCAAAAATAAGACCTGATACATTGTAATCTGCCTTTGTAACAAAACTATTACAGAACTTGCAATTTAAAGCAGTTGGCATACGTTTTCAGGCGGATTTTATGCACAAAAAAAGGGTATTTATTCAATACCCTTCAGTCGGCGCTTATAGATTATAGTCCAGCTTTAGCCAATGCGGCAGAAACAATTGTTTGTGCTTCTTGCTCGATAAGCGCTAAATGCTCTTCGCCTTTAAAGCTTTCCATATAAATCTTATAGATAGCCTCAGTTCCTGACGGTCTGGCAGCAAACCAACCATTTTCAGTGACAACCTTCAAACCACCAATGGCAGCACCATTACCCGGAGCAGCAGTAAGTTTTGCAGTGATCTGCTCCCCTGCTAAGGTTTCAGCTTCAACCATCGCAGGGTCTAAGGCGCTCAATACAGCTTTTTGCTCTATGCTAGCTGGCGCGTCAATCCGTTTATAACAAGGCTCGCCAAACTGTTCGACAAAACCTTGGTAGTGTTCGCCAGGATCTTTCCCAGTAACAGCAATAATCTCTGCCGCGAGTAATGCCAAAATAATACCGTCTTTGTCGGTACTCCACACACCACCATCTTTTCGTAAGAAAGAAGCACCGGCACTTTCCTCGCCACCAAAAGCAATGCTACCGTCAAACAAGCCGTCTACGAACCACTTAAAGCCAACCGGAACTTCTTTTAGTTCACGCCCTAAACTGGCTGCAACGCGATCAATCATCGAACTAGACACCAAGGTTTTACCAATTGCAGCATTAGCGCCCCACTCACTCCGATGAGAGTAAAGGTAGTTAATCGCTACTGCTAAGTAGTGATTAGGATTTAGTAATCCACTACTTTTGGTCACAATACCATGGCGATCATAATCAGGGTCGTTGGCTACCGCTACATCGAACTTGTCTTTTAAGGCAATTAAGCTGGCCATAGCGTACGGAGATGAACAATCCATACGAATTTTTCCATCTTTATCTAGAGTCATGAAAGAAAACGTTGGGTCTACGCGCTCATTCACCACTTCAATGTCTAAACCATAGGTTTCTGCAATTACCGACCAGTAAGCAATGCCACTGCCGCCTAAGGGGTCGACACCAATTTTTACTTTAGATTTAGCAATCGCATCCATATCTAATACGTTGGCTAAATCATCAACATACGGTTTGATGTAATCAATACCAACAATAGAAGGTAATGCAATGGCTTCGTCATAAGACAAACGTTTAACGTCTTTTAGGCCATTCGCTAATATTTCGTTTGCACGGTCTTGAACAACCTTAGTTACATTACCATCTGCTGGACCACCGTTTGGCGGGTTGTACTTAAAACCGCCATCTTCAGGTGGGTTATGAGAAGGTGTAATCACCACGCCATCAGCCTGGTCTTTACCTAAACGGTTGTAAGCCAAAATTGCATGAGAAATAACTGGCGTTGGTGTGTAACCTAAACCCTCTTGATAACGAACTTCAACACCGTTTGCTGCAAACACTTCAATCGCTGAGCAAAATGCAGGCTCCGATAAAGCGTGGGTGTCTTTACC
This sequence comes from Agarivorans sp. 1_MG-2023, assembly GCF_030548385.1. Taxonomy (NCBI): domain Bacteria; kingdom Pseudomonadati; phylum Pseudomonadota; class Gammaproteobacteria; order Alteromonadales; family Alteromonadaceae; genus Agarivorans; species Agarivorans sp. 1_MG-2023. The sequence goes on from NZ_JAUOSJ010000018.1 coordinate 16,042, forward strand.
TATATATAAAGGCCCGGTAGTACCTTGCGCTAAACGGTATTCTGCCAATGCTTGACTAACAGCCAAGATATGATTTTCGTTAAAGGCTTTTTTACTAGAACTGCCGCGGTGGCCAGATGTACCAAATGCAACTTGTTGCTCTCGAACCGCTACGTCTGGTTCTAGTAAGTAATAGTCGGCCACAAGACGTGGGATATTTGCAAGATGCTCAGCCTGAGCTGGCTTTCCTGCTAGAGGGTGAATAGCCATTTATAGCTTCTCCGATGCTTAAGTTAAAAATAAAAAATGATTAGATCGCTTCACATAAGCGTTCAATTTGAGATTCTTGTAGACCCATTTCGCTAGCAACATGATGCAGAATGTGGCGTTTACGCGCGGTATTAGTGTTTGTAATCACCCAATATGGCGTATCTGGGATGGCTTGCGGTTTACTGGTTTTTCCTGACGCAAGTAATGAATCTTTGTCTTGAGAAAAGTACTCTCGCTTACTGCCTTTGATCACACAAGCTTTAGCGAACATTGCGTTATTAACGGTATATAGACTGGCGAGTAAAGCAAGGAAGCGTTTAGTGGAACTGCCCGCATTACCGATAAGCTCAAAATTGAAGTAACTGAGGACATCAGAGTCTTGCGGAGTTGTTACCACGTCTTCAAGGTTTTCGGATACAGAGCTTTCTTGAGTGGATTGCTCAGGAGGAACATCGTCAACCGCTTGACTGTTCAACTCAACAAGCTCTGGTTCTGCGCTTGCTTGAATAGAGGCGTCTACCTCAAGTAAGCGCCTAAGAATATCTGATGCGCTCTCGCCAATATGTTTAGTTTGGCCAGCAATATATAAATACAAGTCTTCTTCAATTTCTATGGTTTTCATCGCTACTTTCAAGTCATGCTCTGTACTTAACATAGCTAATGATTATACATAGCAAAGTTAATAACTCATCAACAATCCGAATTGCCAGCGCTAAAAGCACAAATAATGCGCAAACAATTTGCTTTTAAAGACTTGTAGTAATAAAGCTGCAAAGGCAGACTAACAATCCAATTACATAAGAGGTGTTGTTTTGGATCTGCACTACAAAGATCAAGGTATTGGCTACCCTATTTTATTGATTCACGGCTTGTTTGGTAGTTTGTCTAATTTGGGATTGTTAGCCAAACACTTGGAACGTCTTGGTTATAGAGTGATTAGCGTAGATGCGCTTAATCACGGCTTATCCCCTCGTGCGCCGAAAATGGATTATCAAACACAAGCTAAAGCCATATACACCCTGTGTAACACCCTTAATATAGAAGAATGCGCCATTGTTGGTCACTCTATGGGCGGTAAAGTAGCGATGACAACGGCGCAACTTTACCCAACTTTGGTTAGCGCTTTAGTCGCAGCAGATATCGCTCCTGTGGCCTATAACCATAATCATCAGGCTGTTTTCGCAGGCTTAAATGGTTTTGATGTAAGCCAAGTCACTTCTCGCTCACAAGCCGATGGATTACTTGCCCAACATATAAAAGAACCTGGAGTCAGGCAATTTCTTCTTAAATCCTTAACCAAAAGTGAACAACACTGGCATTGGCTGTTTGATGTACCTTTACTTGCGGAAAACTATACCAACATCACTGGGTGGCAAACCTTTGGCGCGTTTAACAAACCTTGCTTGTTTATCAAAGGGCAAAACTCAGACTATATTGTTAACCAGTATCAACAAGAAGTAGCTCAGCAATTTCCTAAAGCTGAATTAAAAATAATCAGCGACACCGGGCATTGGTTACATGCTGAAAAGCCAGCTATTTTTAATCGTTTAACCGAACAGTTTTTAGCCAAGCATATTTAACACCCTAACGCGCTTTATGGTATAGTGCGCGTCGAATTTTTCTCTCAAGGATAGTGATGTTCGCGAAGCATATAGATTTAATCGAAAGCCTTGCTCTAAATATAGGTTTTGTAATTCTATTTTTCTTTATCGGCATGGCTATTCAAGACGTACTTAAAAAAGGCAACGTTCCCCCATTTGGCCGCGCCGTGGTTTGGTTAGTGTTGTTTTTAGGGTGTGCAGGCTTTATTGCAAAAGGCCTAATTCAAATGTCTTGGGAAGGCACTGGTTTAGGTTAGACGGTTGTTTCAATATTAATGGCAAAACAAAATACAGATCGAACTACTATTGATCTATTCGCAAGTGAAAAAAGAGTTGGTCGACCGAGAACTAACCCTTTAGAGCGTAAAGATCAGCTAAAAGCCAATAAACGAAATCAACTTAAAAGAGATCGTGCGAATGGGCTTAAAAGAATCGAGTTGAAAGTTGAACAACAGCTTTTCGAAACCTTAAATCAGTTAGCCAATGAATCGGGCATAAGCCGAAGTGAACTGATAGAAAAGATGCTGAACAACCAAGTTAATCAATTTTCAACAAATCAATAGTTTGTAATACAGGTAATATTTATGGCGAGCGTAGGAATATTTTTTGGTAGCGACACCGGTAACACCGAAGCAGTTGCACAAATGATCCAAAAAGAGCTAGGCAAAAAACTAGTAGAAATAAAAGACATTGCAAAATCTACTAAAGAAGACATTGATGAGTTTTCATTGATTCTTTTAGGTATTCCCACTTGGTATTACGGCGAAGCACAATGTGATTGGGATGACTTCTTCCCAGATCTTGAGCAAATAAACTTTTCAGAAAAGTTAGTCGCAATATTTGGTTGTGGTGATCAAGAAGATTACGCCGAGTATTTTCTTGATGCTATGGGTACTATCAACGATATCGTTACTACCAAAGGTGCTACGGTTGTTGGTCATTGGCCCATCGAAGGGTATGACTTTGAGGAATCAAAAGCGCTAGCAGATGATGCTCACTTCGTTGGTTTGGGTATCGATGAAGATCGCCAGCCTGAGTTAACCCAAGAGCGTGTTAAAGGTTGGTGTAAACAAGTATATGAAGAAATGTGCTTAGCTGAATTAGCCGACTAAAAATCTACTGGGCGAAAGCCCAGTTTTTGTATCTGACCCTCGTATAGTTGGCCAAGTTTATGCTTAACTTGGCTCAGAGGGAGAAAAATGTGTTTAAGTATCTATTTATAATTTTCCTGGGAATATCCAGTTGTGTAAATGCAGACGTTTGGTTTTATGAAGACCAAAACGGTGTGATGCACTTTGCTCAGGAAAAAAAGGGCTCTAAATGGCGCTTGCTGATGCGTACGCCTAAATCGCTCGACCCGCCGAAAGCCAAAAGTACCCAACAAAAAGCACCTAATCAACGCCCTTATCACCAGCTTATTGTTGCAAGCGCAAGGCGCCATAAACTTGACCCTGCGCTCGTTCATGCGGTGATAGCAACTGAGTCCAATTACAGAGCCGATGTAGTTTCTCGCGCTGGTGCAATGGGACTTATGCAGTTAATGCCTGCTACAGCCGAACGTTTTTCAGTGACAGACCCATTTATGCCTGAACAAAATATAGAAGCAGGAACACGCTACCTGCGCTGGCTACTGAATGAATTTGAATCACTTCAGCTCGCTTTAGCGGCTTATAACTCAGGAGAAAACACCGTAAAACGCTACGGCTTTGCGATTCCTCCCTATAAAGAGACTCAGAACTACGTGACTAAAGTCATTGAGCGCTACAAAAAAAACCTAAGCCTTGTTCAGTAATCATTAAGCAACTTGTTCAAGGTTTGGTCTATGCTGTCGCTTTAAACGGATATAGAGCTTACGGGTAATCACTGCGATAACTTTGCCTTTCGAATCAATAACCTCGGTACTTACCACTGGTTGATACTTCTCTCCACTCTCAGCCTTACGCAAAACATCTTCTATAAATGCTTCTTCTAGTTTGAAGTGCCCAAACACCACTCCACGACCTGGAGAAACAAACTTGATCGAGGCCTCACTATCCCAAATATGGTATTTGTTACCCAAAATCGCCATCAACATTAACGGGTAAATAGGATCGGTCATCGAAAACATAGAGCCACCAAACTGAGACCGATTAGCGTTTTTATTCCACCATCTAAACGCGAGCCTCACCTCGCAAGTGCGAAAATCTTTAGATAGTTTAGAGATCTTAATCCCTGCTCCCCAGAAAGGAGGCCACAGATTGAGTAAGCTTTTTGCTAGGTTGGCGTTTTTAAGTAGATGTTCCATAAGCTCAACTGGTCAGACATGTTAACAATAGGTTAATAAATAATTAACTGCGCTACAAGTTTTCTTATCGAGCTTTCTGTTTGTCTCGTAAGTCCGTATACTTACCGCAGTTATGGAATGAATAACAGCAACGGAAAATATTTCACCTATGTCTGATAATAATCAAGCTCTAAAAAAAGCAGGCCTTAAAGTCACCCTGCCCCGAATGAAAATTTTGGAGCTACTACAAATTCCGTCTAATCAACATATTAGCGCCGAAGACTTGTACAAATTACTGATAGACCAAGGTGAAGAGATTGGTTTAGCTACCGTTTACCGAGTACTTAATCAGTTTGATGACGCCGGCATTGTTACCCGCCATCACTTTGAAGGTGGTAAATCAGTATTTGAACTAAATAGCCAGCAACACCATGACCACTTAGTATGTTTAGATTGCGGAAAAGTTATCGAATTCAATGACGACACCATTGAACAAAGACAAAAAGATATTGCTAAAACAAACAATATTCAACTAACTAACCATAGTTTATATCTTTACGGAAACTGCACTAAAGTGGATTGCGAAAACCGCGAAGATTAAAATGGAAACAGGTGCTAAGCACCTGTTTTACTCTCCCCTGAGTAACCCCAGCGCTCAACCAAATCATTCTCTATTCCAATATGATCTAAGATTCTAGCCGTAACGTGCTCTACCAAATCTTGTATCGACTCAGGTTTATGATAAAAGCCAGGACAAGCCGGTAGAATATCTACGCCTAACTTAGCGAGCTTAAGCATATTTTCTAAATGAATGGCTGAAAATGGCATTTCTCGAGGAACCAGAATCAATTTGCCCTTTTCTTTTATAACCACATCCGCTGCGCGCTCAAGTAAGTTATCAGACAACCCCATAGCAACCGAGGCCAGCGTGCCCATGCTACAAGGACATATCACCATGGTTTTTGGAGCAGCAGAACCGGAAGCTACCGGAGAAAACCAATCATTTTTGCCTGGCACTAATATCTGGCCTGGCTGAGCACCAAACTTGTTTTCTAAAAACAGTTGAGCTTTGTCATTTTGGCTTGGCCACTGCTGGTTAGCCTCAGTAGCTAGCACCACTTTCGCTGCGCTAGATATGAGCAAATGAATGGTAAATTGCTTTTTTACTAACTGTTCAAGTAAACATAAAGCATAAGGAGCGCCGGACGCTCCAGTTATCGCTAAGGTGATTTGTTTATTATTCATTTAATTAGCACTTTCAATGAAAAGAAGACAGATGAACGCTGATCCACAGATTGTAACGCCAATAAGTGTGCGAGGCGACTTGTTATGAACAATCAGCCATTTATAAATTTGTGACTATTTACTACAATTATCTAAAGGACTTAATAAGTTGGGACTATGTCTAAGATAGAAATACCCACCGATTCATTGCAAGTTGGGCATTATATTAGCCTGCCTATAGGTTGGACTGCTCACCCTTTTATGCGCAATAACTTCATCATTAAAAACCAAGAGCAACTTACTGTTGTTCGCTCCTTAGGTTTAGACAACATTGCCGTTATTCCTAGTAAATCTAAAGTAGCAGTACCTGATACTAATAATGAAGACGACTTAGCAGGGGCTGACCAAGAAGAGCCAGAAATCGACCCTGAACAGGCTTGGCTAGATGAGTTACGTAACGGGCAGAAACGCGCTAACAAAGCCTATTTACAAAACGCAGAAAAGTTTCGCTCAGCACTGACTAAGTTCACCAGTAAACCCGAAGAAGCTTACTACAGCATATTTGAACAAGTTAATATCACCCTTCAGCTTATGTTTAAGTCTGCAGATGCCCACAGTGTTTACGTGAGTTTAGAGCCCAGTAGCGACGAAGATATATTTTTTCATAGTGTAAACGTTGCGGTGCTTTCTATCTTAGTGGCAAAAAACCTGGGATTTTCTGAAAAAGAATGCCAGCACTTATGTATAGCTGGGATGATTCATGACATTGGTGAATTAAAAGTACCTCAGCAAATACGCCGAAAACCTAGCGAGTGGAGCCAAGCTGAGCAAAACTTTTACCAAACTCACCCCAAATTTGGTGCAGAGTTAATTAAAAAAGCTGGGTCTTTTCCTCCAGAAGTTTTACCCATTGTGATTAATCACCATGAGCTTTTAGATGGCAGTGGTTACCCTAACCAACGTAAAGCCAGCGAACTAGACAAAGCAACACAATTGCTGAGCATAGTAGATAGCTTTGAACACCTTTGCGCCCCTTTAGCAAATCAAAAAAGAATGACCCCACAAGAAGCATTCGCTTTTCTATACAAGAGTGCTGGAACCAAGTACAACAAACTGTACTTAGAACAACTGATGAATACCTTAGGCATATACCCACCGGGCTCAATTGTAAGCCTATCTAACGATGGTTATGCAATGGTGATGTCGAGTAATCCTAAAGAAAAACTTAAACCAAGAGTATTACTGTTAGAAAAAGGAAAAAACTTTAGTAACGCCAACGTAGCAGACCTAACTAAAGAAGACATTAAGATAAACAAAACGGTTAAATGGGACGATGTTCCTGCTGTTCTGATAAAGAACTTTGACCCGAAATTACGTTGCTGTTACTTTTTCGACCCCGGACAATAAAAACTCTTAGAACAAAAAAAGCCTGATTTCATCAGGCTTTTTTATTTTACTTTGTTGCAGCTAATTAGCTGTCTTCAGCATCTTCGATACCTTTAACTTTTTCTCGTAAACCTTGCAGCATCACGTAGAAAACAGGCACTAAACAAGTACCAACAATAGTAGCTGCGATCATCCCACCCATAACGGCATAACCCAGCGATATTCGACTCGCCGCGCCAGCTCCGGTGGCTATCACCAAAGGTATTACGCCTAAGATAAACGAAAATGCAGTCATCAATACCGCACGAAAGCGTAGTCGAGCTGCCTTTACTGCAGAATCACGAATACTCATTCCGCCTTCGCGTAACTGCTTCGCGAACTCTACGATGAGAATAGCATTTTTACAGGCCAGTCCTATCAACAACACCAGTCCGATTTGAGTGTACAAGTTTATGTCTGAACCCATGATCCAAATATAAATAAAGGCACCCAAAATCGCGATAGGAACCGCTAACATCACCGAAATAGGAACTGTCCAACTCTCATACTGTGCTACCAAGAACAAGTAGGTAAAGATAAGCGCTAAGCTAAAGATAAATGGCGCTAAGTTTCCTGCTTTAAGCTCTTGGTAGGTCTGACCAGACCACTCATAAGTGTAGCCTGCGGGGAACGTCGTTTCGGCTATTCGCTTAACGGCATCAATTGCTTGGCCAGAACTAAAACCGGGTGCAGGGAAAGCGTTCATTTTCACTGCGCCATACAAGTTGAATTGGTTAATGTACTCAGGGCCTAGTTTAGGCTCAACCTTAACTAGGGTGTTTAGCGGTACCATTTCATCAAACTTATTTCGAATATAGAAGCGAGCAATATCTTGCTCAGAATTTCGATATTCTGTTTCAGCCTGCATGTTCACGCGAAACACTTTACCAAAGCGGTTAAAGTCATTCACATACATAGAACCCAGCATGGTTTGCAAGGTCATGAAGATACTACTTAATTGTACCCCTTGTACTTTTGCTTTCTGGCGATCCACATCTACGAATAGTTGTGGTACATCAGCTCGGTATGTACTAAATGCAGCAGCTAGTTCTGGTGCACTGCCCGCCTCTACCGCTGTTGCTCTCATTACACTAGCAAGGCTTGCTGGAGTCCGGCCTAAAGTATCTTGAATAAAGAATTCAACACCCGCAACAGTACCTACACCAGGTAAAGCAGGTAACGAGAAGCCTACGGCTTGTGCTTCGTTATATCCGGCTAAAACGCCGTTAGCTTTTTGGACAATGTTAGATTCAATTAATGCGGGGTCTTTACGTTCATCCCAATGAGATAAGATAACTACCATTAAACCAGCATTAGAAGAAACGGCCCCAGAAATGATTGAATAACCGCTTGCAGAAATAACATTGGTTACCCCTTCAAGGTCATTTAGCTCATCAACCATCTTAGATACAACGTCTTTAGTACGGTTGATAGATGCACCGTTAGGCAGCTGCACATCGATAAAGAAGGCCTTTTTATCCTCTGTAGGTACAAAGCCTGATGGTAACGAAGTGGCTAAATAACCAGTAGCACCAATCAGCAATACATAAACAATGCCTACAATAGACAGTTTTCGTACCATTCCACTAACAAAGCCAGTGTATTTGCCAGTAACCTTATCAAAGTGCTTGTTAAAGAAAGCATGGAAGCCTTTTTCGTGTACTTTTGGCGTTTTCAACAACGATGCACATAAAGCTGGGCTTAGTGTTAATGCATTAATCGAAGAAATAAGCACTGAAATACAAATGGTAACTGAGAACTGAGCGTACATTTGACCAGTAATACCAGGCATAACCGCTGTAGGAGCAAACACAGCTAAGAGTACCAATGTTGTAGCAACAACCGGTCCGGTTACTTCTTGCATGGATTTAGTGGTCGCGTCTACTGCGTTTAATCCTTCGTCTTGCATTAACCGCGTGGTGTTTTCTACCACCACAATCGCATCATCTACCACAATACCAATGGCGAGAATCAGAGCAAACAACGATACCGTGTTAATGCTCATGCCAGTAGCCAACAAGAAAGCAAACGTGCCAACCAGTGATACTGGAATAGCAATAGCTGGGATTAGCGTTTGCCTAACATCTTGTAGAAAGATATAAACAACAAAAATAACTAAAGCGATAGCAATCAGCAGCGTTTCAAGCATTTCATCAATTGAGGTTTCAACGAACTCTGTCGTGTCGTACAACACTTTGTAGTCCATATCTTCTGGGAACTGAACGCTCAAACGGGTGAGTTCTTCTCGCACACCTTTAGCGACTTCAAGTGCGTTTGCACCACTGGCTTGATAGATAAACAATAAGGCAGAAGCTTTATTGTCTAACATAGCTTCAGCATCGTAACTTGCTGCGCCTAACTCAATGCGTGAGATATCTTTAAGATAAACTGCACTGCCATCAGGGTTTGAGCGTACAATAATTTCTTCAAACTCTTCTGGGTGACTTAAACGGCCTTTGGTAGACAAAGTATACTGAAACTGCTGATCTCTAGGCACCGGAGCAGCACCAATACGGCCAGCTGCAACCTGAATATTCTGCTCTTGAATTGACGCTATTGCATCATCAACAGTAACACCTAAGCTCGCCATGCGGTCTGGGTTTAGCCACACTCGCATTGAATAGTCCATGCCACCAATAATGCTTACTTTAGATACACCATTAACCCGTGCCAGGTTATCTTTAATATTGATCCCCATGTAGTTATTAAGGAACAAGTTATCTAAAGATTCATTAGGAGAAACAAGGTTAAGCATCATCAAGATACTAGGGTCTTGTTTCTCAACTTTAACCCCATTTCGTTGTACTTCAGATGGTAAACGCGGCATAGCTTGCTGAACGCGGTTTTGCACGTTTACCTGTGCCATGTCTACGTTACTGCCTACCTCAAAGGTCACGTTTAGAGAATAACTACCGTCGTTAGCGCCTTTTGACTCCATGTAAATCATGTTTTCAACACCATTTACTTCGGCTTCAATTACCTTAGCAACGGTATCCGCAACAACTTCGGCACTCGCACCTGGGTAGCTAGTGGTAACAGACACCATAGGTGGCGAAATATTCGGAAATTCAGCTACCGGTAAAACCGGAATCGACAAGAAGCCAGCCAGTGTTAAAACAATCGCAATAACAAAGGCAAACTTGGGCCGATGAATAAAAAACTTACTAATCATCACCGACTCCTTAAGATTTAGTGTCAGAGAATGGCTGAATAGTATCCATTTCGTGGTCAACTTCAGCGCCTACTCGGGCTTTCTGTAAACCTTCAGAGATAACTAAATCGCCTTTTTCTAAACCTTTCTCAACTTCCCAGTCAATACCGTAACGCTGACCAAGCTCAACATTTTTTCGAGTCACAACGTCTTTCTTATCAACCGTAAGAACGTAACGTCCCTGCTGATCTTCTTGAACAGCACGTTGTGGGATTAACAACACTTCTTCCATTTCTGGAGATTCAATAATTACCGTCACATACAAACCAGGAACAATAATGTGTTCTTTATTTGGGAACTCAGCGCGTATTGCCAAGGTACCAGTAGTAGCGTCTACTCGGTTATCTACAAAATCCATGTTGCCGGTTTCTTCAAACATAGAGCCGTCTGGAAATTGAATTTTTACCGGGAAATCACTTAACTTAAATGGCGTGGTAACTGATTTATGCGCTCGTTGAGCTTCAATCAACACTTTTTCTGGTAACTGGAAGTTCACCCAAACTGGTTCCATTTGCACTAGGTCTGCAAGTTCAGTTTGATCAGGTATGATTAGATCACCGGTGAAAACAGCTGCTCGGCTAATACGACCTGTAAAAGGTGCGTAAATTTTGGTGTAGCCTAATTCTAGTTTCGCGTTATCCAATTCTGCGTTAGCACTTTGCAATGCAGCATTAGTTTGTAACTTACGAGATAGCAGATTGTCGTAATCAGACTGACTAATAAAGTTGTCTTTGATTAGCCCTTCACCACGTTTAAAGTTCAGTACAGCAGTATCGTAAGCGGCTTTCGCTTGCGCTACCATTGCCTTAGAAGATTTTAAAGCTGCATCGTACTGTTCTGGGTCAATTTCAAACAGTAAATCGCCTTTTTCTACGATGCTACCTTCTTGAAAATTAGTTTTTGCAAGATTGCCGCGAACTTTAGATTTTAAAGTAATGTCTTGAGTCGCTTCAGTTCGGCCAACGAAATCGTTACTTGGCGTAACTTGTTGCATGGTAACTTCAAGCACTTTAACATTTGCTTTAACTTCTGGAGGAGGTGGTGGTGCAGTGTCACACGCACTTAATAATGAAAGTGAGGCTAGCGTCAATCCTAACGCTTTAGCCACACGAGCTACAACAGGTGTGCGGTTCATAAACGATCCTTGTGTTTATTAATGTGTACCTAGTTAAATCAATTGTAATGATAGACCGTAAACAGTTACATGAAAACCAATAGTCTAGTTTTAACTGTACATTTTTTTAAATAGTAAACAACAGCTTACTTTACATACAATCAAGCTGTTTTCATTTACCCACATTAATACACTTTGTTACTATTGCTCCACTTGTTTTAGCTAGGCAGCAATATGCAACTTAAACCCGTAAATAAAGACATTTATCAAACACGTTCTCGTTACAGCTATATTGGTATTTCAGCCTTGTTGATCCTATTCACCTTAGTATGGTCAACATTGTTCATAGCCCTATTTTCTATAGGCTCAGATAACTTTTACCTCAATTTAATGGGCGTTGTAGCGGCAGTATTGTCGATTGTGCCTGTAGTACTTTTTTGTAAAACAAAGCCATGGTTTGCCGAAGTCATTTATGTCTGGGAGCTGAAACAAGAATTAAACAAAATTAACCGTAAGATGGCTGCGCTATCAAGAGCCTCAAAACACGGTGATGCGATAGCGTTCAGTATTATTAAATTTAGCTATTTAGGCAGCAGGCAGATATGGGAATTAGACGACAACACCTTAATGCTGAGTGAACTTGCGCTAAGTGAACAAAAGCTAGATGAACTAGCTCAAGCTCAAGGGCTTGTTATTGACACAAGCCAATACCATCAGACTCAACTAGCAAAGTATTAGTCGAGAAAGTGCAAGCAGGTGTGCCCATCTACCAATATAGGTGAAACTTTCTGGTCATCGGCAAAAGCCTTTTTTAGGCTCCCTTCAACCACTAACTTATCGCCCAACTTTGCTTTTTTGGCAATCAGCTCCGCTGGGTAAGCCCATAAATTACAGTTTACTCGATGCTGGGTGTCACTAAGGTCTGTAGCAAGTTGCAGTTTAATATAGCTTTGGTCGTTGACACTTTTACGTAAAGTAGAAGCATGAGCGATTTCACCAATTAATGTGACTTTATTCCAATAAAGCTGAGTTGGTCCACCGACGAAACTAAGTTGTTCAGCGTCTATTGCGCTAACAATCTCCCCAGCGGAATCTCTCTGGTTTCTTAGCCGACCATTAATTACCACACCATCCCCAGCTTTTGCGTAGCTTTTAAGTCGCTCAGCTTGCTCGCCCCGAACAGTAATTTGAAACACTTCAATCTGCTCTTTCGCTGATGATTTGGTTTTCTTTTTTACCAATACTTCAAACTGAGTGATCGCTGTTCCATCACTAAAATAGCGAAGCGTGACATCTTTAGTCACAAGGTTGCCAAGTATTTCAATATTTGAACGACAAATTACCTGCAAAAATCTTTCTCCACGCTGCTATATAGGGTTTGTTGAAGCATTCAGATAACGTTACTATCTGTTTTTACCTTCTGTACTAGGCCATTATGAAATACCCTTGTCGATTAGACAAATACCTTTCGAAAGCAAAACTAATTTCTCGTAGCGATGCCAAAAAGCTAATAAAAAGCAATAGACTTAAGGTAAATCAACAACTTGCTAAAAATGCACAGCTAGCCATAAAGCAAGATGACAGTGTATTTCTAGACGACCAACTACTTAGTCTACAAGAGCACTGTTACTTTATGCTGAATAAACCTAGTGGGTATTTAAGTACAGAAGCAGAAGCTAACCACCCTAGCGCGTTATCGTTAATTACAGAGTTAAGCAATCCATTGCATTCTGCCGGAAGGCTCGATGTTGATACGACCGGATTATTACTGCTAACCAGCGACGGTCAATGGTCACACCGAGTGACTAGCCCTCGAGCGAATAAATTTAAGCAATACAGAGTGGAATTAGCGGATGAAATCGGCGAAGAAGAACTGCAGCAATTACGCGATGGTTTAATGTTACGCGGCGAAGACAAACCAACTAAACCGGCTCTGGTTGAGTACATAAACGCCACCCAAATAGTTTTGCAGATTAGTGAAGGACGCTATCACCAAGTAAAACGCATGCTGGCCGCAGTGGGTAACAAAGTTGTGAGTTTACACAGAGAAAAGATAGGTGAAATAGGCCTCGACGCTTCGCTAAAGCCAGGTGAATATCGCGCTTTAAGGGTCGAAGAAATTAGCTGTTTTTAGCTTCCTCTACATACAACACAACTTGATTTCGACCCTGTGACTTAGCTTGATAAAGGGCACTGTCTGCTTGCTTAAACAGTTTTGCAAAACTACTGTCTTTTTGATTTTCACTTAGGCCAAAACTACAGGTAAAACTTGGGTCATTGAGATCATTTTCAAAAGACAATCGTAAACGTTCCGCCAAATTCAATGCCTGAGAAACGTCAGTTTCAGGCAGTAACATAATGAATTCTTCTCCACCCCAGCGAGCCAGCAAGTCTGTCTCGCGTTTTAGTTCATTCACTTTTTCTACCAACCTAATCAAACACAAATCACCCACGTCATGACCATGTTTATCGTTTAGTTGTTTAAAGTGGTCTACATCCAACATCAAGATGGTAAAGCGCGAACCATTGCGATCGCTGCGACTTTGTTCTAAGTATACTGAGTGTTCAAAGTGCCTGCGGTTCGATACCCCCGTTAACGGGTCAGTATTCGCTAGGCGCTGCAATTTTCGTTCTAATGACTTTTGCGCACTAATATCGATACTAGAACAAACATAATTTTTTATTTCTTGGTCGGCATATACCGCAGTAACTGTCATTTGCTGAATAGAAGTTGCACCGTTTGAATCATGAATAGATATCTCACCTAACCAACTACCTTGATTTTTGGCCAATTGTAAAATGGATTCAAAGCTGGGAGACGAATGACCAAAATCAGTCATCTTTTTACCCATCATGGATTCAGTAGTAAGGCCCATTTTTTCAGCTAGGTAGCGATTCACCTTCACAATAACACCGTCAACATCGGTAATAAGCTGAGAAAACTCTCCCTCAAAAGCAGCCTGTCTCAGAGCATTAAGTTTTCTAACCACTGCTTTTTCACGGCGAATGACTTCGGTAAGGTAAGAGCCGATAAAACAACTAAACAGCGCAGCAATGTATACAACAGCGAAAAACACTAACCAGTATTTACTGTCTATTATCAAATCACGATAAGAAATATACAGGAATGTTAAGTTGGGCTCGTCTTCTTCTATTCCTGTTTCTTTGGTAAACATTAGCCCTCCACTTACCGAGTAAGGGTCTTTTTTGTTTACAAAATCGTCTCTTAAGAAATAACTTTGTGTCAACTCATAATCGATACGGCCAACCAATTCGATTAACTTATTGTAAGTAGGTTTACTATAGTCTCCCTCAATGATGACTCCTTCTTCGGTTAAGATTATCGCTCTCTCTACAAGCTGTGGTCGTCCTACAAAATGCACCGTTTGATTAATTGCTTGCTGGTCGTATTCGTTTACCATCCAACCTACTAGTTTTGACCATTTATCAAACACCGGTATATAAAGAAGGTAGAAGTAAGTATTAGAAGACCTATCTAGCAATGCTTTTGAAGAAATTACACCCTCGCCGCGCCATACCAGCTCTTTAAAATAATGAGTAATGAGAGGGTTAACTTCGCTATTCCATTTAAGTTCATGGCCTTGCTTGTTTTGGTCTAAAACTAAATCAACACGACCGTCTCGATGAATATAATAGAAGTCACCTTCTAAATTTACATCTTTAGCAATGCGCTGCCATTCTGTTGCTAAGGACACTAAAGTGAGCTCATTTTCATCGTTAACGTAGTTAAGCAAACCTAAGGTACGAGTGAGTAAAGATAAACGTTGAGATAACAAACTCACCAAATGCTTGTTTGCTGTACTAAAGCCACGAAAAGACAGCTCTACCTCTTCGTCGATTTGATGCTTAACGGTGTGATAACGATGAGAAACGACAGCAGAGAACAACAAAGTCACCAATAGTGCCCATAATGAGGCGCGTTTTTTCCATGACCAGCTATTTAGAAGAGTTGATTGCTTCAATTGCACACTTTAAGAAAATGTTTTAGTTACAACCTATTATTAAACATTTAAACAGTTTTTGCTGTTTTTTTAACTTCCACCAATGCACATAATTACACATTAAAACAAATAATGGCTTTTTCAGTTTTCATACTTGAATGCCACAACTGAGCCAACGATACTGGTGAAAAACATAAAGGTAAATTCATGACTGATTTTCGCTTCCATCCACAAAGTCAGGTTGTTCAGCAGCAAGACAGCTATTTAATTACTCTATACACCGCTATTAATCACCCCTACTCTCAAATTTTTGTGCGTGTAGAGCCTGATCATGAAGAATGGTTAATTGAGCTAAAAAAGCCTAAACAAGAAGGAAACTGGTTAAAGTGGCAAACCAAAATCCCCGTTAGCCCTCATAGCCCATTAACCTTGTATTGCTTCAAGTTCTTGTGCCAAGACCAGCAAGTGTTTTTGCACGCCGCTGGCGAATCATCTAGGCTTCCTCAAAAACATTTCCATTTTAAAATTAACCACAATGCTAAACCGCCAGCTTGGGTAAAACAGCAAATATTTTATCAAATATTTCCCGAGCGTTTCGCTAATGGAGACCCAAGTCTAACGCCAACAGATGACAGTTATAGCTACCATCGCGATGGCCGAGCGGTGGTTCAAAAGAAATGGGGAGAACCGGTAGCCAAATCTCATTCAGGGACCGGAGCAACAGAGTTTTATGGTGGTGATTTAATAGGTATTGAGCAAAAGCTCGATTATTTAGACGAGTTAGGGGTTACCGCCATCTACCTCAACCCTATTTTTTGCTCGCCAAGTAATCACAAGTACGACTGTAGTAACTACTTTAAAGTAGAACCTCATTTTGGTGGAGACGATGCACTTATTAGCTTATCTGCGAACATGAAGCAACGTGGTATGAAGTTAATGTTAGATGCGGTGGTAAACCACACTTCTAATCAACACCATTGGATGGACTACTACCAGCAAGGAACGGGCGGCGCTTATCACAACAGTGACTCTTTGTTTAAAGATTGGTACCACTTTGACGACAGCGGTAACTATTGGTCTTGGAAAGGCGTAGAGACCCTGCCTAAACTTAACTTTGCCAACCTAGAAGTACAAAAAGCGATTTACTCAAGTGAGCAATCGGTACTTAAACATTGGTTAAAGCCCCCCTTTTCTATCGATGCATGGCGCTTTGATGTGATTCATATGCTGGGTGAACATAACAGTGCACAAAATAATGCTCATTACGTAGCAGAATTTAGAAAGTCGATTAAAGAAACCAACCCAAACGCATACATGATTGGCGAGCACTTTGCCGAAGCAACTCAATGGTTACAGGGGGACCAAGAAGATGCGGCAATGAACTATTACGGTTTTAACCAACCCATTGTTGCCTTTTTAGCCAAAATGGATGTTCCGCGTTATTCGCCAATTAAACTTGATGCAAAAGGATTAGCTGAGTGGCTAGCCGAGTCTCGCGGTTCAATTCCTTTTGCTAATCAACTAGCCCAATATAACCTCTTAGACAGTCACGATACTCCCCGCTTTAGTCACTTAGTTAATGATGGCATAGATCTCAATAAAGTAGCTGCCACGCTATTACTTACCTACGTAGGCGTACCGTCAATTTATTATGGCGATGAAGTGGGTGTAACCGGTGCTAACGATCCAGATTGTCGTCGCTGTTTCCCATGGGATCAATCGCTGTGGCAACTGCCATTGCTGGCTCATTACCAGCAGTTAATCGCCTTGCGCAAACACCGAAAAGAGTTTCAAGAAGGCGATATCCTCAGTTTGCTTGAAAGTGATGATGTTTGGGTATTTATACGTTGGTTACCAAAACACCATTCTATTGTGGTAATCAATCGCGGAGATGCTACCAATATCACCTTAAACTTAAGCAATATGCAGCAATCGACGCGTTATAGATTGATGGGAAGTATTGAAGAACTGCAGCCCAACCAACAACAACTTTCATTGTCGTTGGAAGCGCAATCATCGTTGATATTAAGCAGTATTTAAACTGGCTCATGTTGCTGGCTATCGGCCAGCAACTTATTGTCTAAAGATTTGCTGGTATTAACCTGCAGATCTTTTAACTGCTGGGCTTGCCTAACTAAATTCCCTTTACCAGTACTCAGTTTATTCATCGCACTATTATAGCTATCAGTTGACCGCTGCAATTGTTGACCGTGATTCTGCAGATCTTCGGTAAATGCCACAAATTTATTAAACAATTTCCCAGCTCGTTGCGCAATAACTTGAGCGTTTTGCTGCTGATGTTCGCTTCTCCACAAATTTTGAATCGTTCGCAATGCCACCATTAAACTACTTGGACTAACCAGCAAAATATTCGCTTCTACACCAAACTGAACTAAAGATGGGTCATGCTCCAGCGCACTCAGGTATGCGCCTTCAATTGGCACAAATAACAATACATAATCTAAAGATTGTAGTTGATAAAGAGTATGGTAATCTTTCTTGCCTAAACCAATGATTTGATTACGTAAACTTTTTGCGTGCTCTTTTAGGGCTGTTTTCTTAACTTCTGTATCGTCACTGTTGAAGTAACGCTCGTAAGCCACCAAGTTCACTTTAGAATCAACAATTACTGCCTTATCACCTGGCAATTTAACCACTACATCTGGTTTAATTGTTTGCCCATGCTGATTCACACCCACTACTTGAGTTTGATACTCATGCCCTTCTCTCAATCCAGAAGATTGAAGGATTTGCTCGAGGATTAGCTCGCCCCAATCCCCCTGTTGCTTGTTGTCACCTTTTAGCGCTTTAGTTAAACGCAACGCGTCATCACTCATCTGTTGGTTGAGCTGTTGCAAGGTCACTATTTGGTCTTTTAGAGAGTGTCTCTGTTTAGCTTCGTTCTCATAACTCTGTTGAACTTGCTGTTTAAATCCATCTAACTGCTGCTTTAAAGGCTGCAACACAGTTTCTATGCTTTGTTTACTTTGTTGCTGTAGTTCCAAACCTTTTTCAGAAAAAATTCGGTTAGCCAATAATTCAAACTGGACATTTACCCGTTCTTCACTTTTTTCTAGGTAAGTAATGCGCTCTTGCAAGGTAAGGTCTTTTTGTTGAAGCAACGCACAGCGCTGTTGCTCACGCTGTAACAATTGCTGGCTAGTTTCAAATTGCTCTTTTATTTCACGTAAGTATTCAACTTCATTCCGTAAACCAGCATTGCTGATCAGCTGCTCTTGCAAACTTTGTTGAGTATTGTCGAGGTTTAGTTTTAGCTCAGCTTGCTCTTGCTGTATCTGGTCAATCTGCATATCAAGCGCGGCCTTTTGCTTGTTTGCTTGACTGCCCTTTATGCTATTTATCAGCAACAGTAATAAAATAAGAATAGCGAGAGATAAGGTAATTAAAGCGCTAACTTGGTTAAATTGAGAAGAAATAAGCTCTAAGTTCACAGTAATTCCATTGCGGTTAGGGTGTTTTGCTCGTTATCATGCATCATACCGTAAACGGCCCGTTAAGCTCGCGGCTGTTTCGCATGTTTTAGCTTAAATTTAGGAAAATCATTAAGATGAGTATCTTTTCAGCTTTAAAGAAAATGTTTCAAGCCGCGCCTGTTCAGGCAAAAAGCTATCCAGAAGAGTTATACAATGAGTTTACTATTACCCCTAGCCCTCAGTCGTCAAATGGCCAGTACCGAGTGGCAGCGGTAATTAGTAAAACAATAAATGGCGAGTTAAAAGAACATACATTTATTCGTTCAGACACTTGCGCTAGCTCAGACGATGCCGCCGAGCTAGCAATGCATAAGTGCAAAACCTTTATTGATCAGATGGGCGATCAAATCTTCGACTAAACTTACACGTTTTCGAACAGTCGAGTAAGCACCTGTTTCACTGCGTCAATATCAAAGGGTTTATCCACTAGAGCAGAAACACCGCTTTGGCGAACCCCATCTAACTTGGCGCAGTTATTTTCCGATGTCACCATCAAGGCTGGAATATCACAAAATTTAGGGTGTTGCCTTAAGGCTTCGATTAACGCTGCACCATCCATAACCGGCATGTTGTAGTCAGTAATGACCAAATCAACTTCATTCTGCTCCAAAATAGCTAGCGCTTCTTGGCCATGTTCAGCCACTAACAAATTAACCAATCCAATATTTTCAAGCACCTTAGAGATGTGTCGACGCGCAGTTTGGCTGTCGTCAACGACCAAAATGGTTTTATCGGAAATGTCGAGATTATTAATTACTTGGCTGTCTGGCTCGATGTAGCTAATCGTAGCCTGTAAAGCCGCTAACAAGTGAGTAAACTCAAAAGGCTTTGGCAGCATGGCAATAACACCAGCTTGCTTTATCGCGTCTAGAGTATGGTGACAAGCCTCACTAGAAATAAGCATAAATGCAATATCTCGGCTTAAGTCGTTTGCACGAAGTTGCTGCACTAAATCCGTAGCGGTACCATCGCTAAAGTACATCGAACTTACCACCAAATCTGGTGCCGTTTTAATCGCGAGTTCCAGCGCTTGTTGGCAGTTTTCTGCCATTAAGAAGTTATCAATACCTGCTTCGTGTAAGCGAGTGCGAATGATATTACGCTGCATGTTTGAAGGCTCTACCAATAAGATCGTAAGATCTGCTAACGACAATGATTCCATAACACCCTGTTTGAACTTTCAAATGATGATGTAGTTTACTCCTTTAAAGCCCGCTTTTTTATCGCTAATTTGCTAATCTAGAACTCTTACTTGAAAAACATGCATTTAGTCACCAAATTAAGGCTAAACAATTAACGGAAAACACTATGCAGCCTACACCGTCTGTTATCGATATTAGTTTTGAGAATGCCCAACAGGTACTTATTGAAGGTTCACTAAACCAACCTGTGGTCGTCCACTTTTGGTCTCCTTCTAGTCCGCAATGTGAACCGCTATTTGGCTTGTTGCAGCAAATCCACCAGCAAACCGGTGGTAGTTTTGTTCTTGCTAGAGTGAATATGGATGAGCTTGCGCCCTTAGCGCAGCAACTTGGTGTGACTCAAGCGCCAGCCGTCGTCATTCTTAAAGAAGGTCGCCCAGTTGACGGATTTGCCGACATCCCATCTCCTGAAGAAGTGATGCAAACTATTGTGCGCCATTTACCGCCACCAGAAGAGCAACTTTTTGCTAAAGCAAAAGCCTTGCTGGAAGCTGACCAACAAAGTGAAGCCTTAAGTGCCATTAAAGAAGCACACCAACTAGCACCGCAACGCAACGATATTATTTTGGTGCTGATCCAGGCCTTGTTAAATAACCAACAAGCCGCTGAAGCAGAAACTTTGCTTAATGCCTTGCCACTTGAAGAACAACAAGCTGATTACCATGAGCTGAAAAGCCAATTAGAGTTATTACAAGCTGCGGCAGAAAGCCCAGAGATTAAGGCTTTGGAAGAAAAGCTTAATGGCAATGAGGATAGCCCAGAGCTACGAGTAAGTTTAGCCATCCAATACTCACAAGCGGGCCGTAATCAAGAAGCTTTAGAGTTGCTGTATGAGATATTGCAAAGCAACCTAGAGGCTGCAGACGGCCAAGTGAAGAAAAACTTCTTAGATATACTGGCGACCTTAAACGGTGACCCACTGTCTTCGCAATTTAGACGTAAGTACTTTAGCTTACTGTATTAAGCAAGCATCAAAGCGCGCCAAACGAAAAAAGCCAATATCACTGATATTGGCTTTTTTGGATACTCAAAACAGTTTAAACAGCTTGAGCTTGTAACTTGGTTTCCGCTCGTTCATTTTGTTGTTTTATCAATTGCAGTTTATTCTCGTCTAAACGATAAAAGTGCATAACAACAACTAACGAGATAAAAAACACGCCAGGGATAAAGGTATACAGTAAGTTGATCCACGTAATTGCTTGGTTAGATTGTAATTCCGCTCCACCAACGTAACCGGCTCCAGCAAGTATCCAACCTACCATTGCGCCACCTACTGCAATACCGGCTTTAATCGCAAACAAGTTAGTTGAGAATACCATTCCACTTAACGAGCGACCGCTGCGCGATTTCTCGTAATCAACAACGTCACTCATCATGCTCCATAACAATGGCGTGGTACTCATTTGAACCACACTTAGCACAATCATCACCACAAAGATCAACATGATGTTAGTGGGTTCAATAAAAAACATCGACGCTGATAGAATACCAGAGATGCCAATCAGCACTTTATAGGTTTTTATTTTGTCAAAACGCCCTAGTACTGGCGCAGAAGCCAGCGCACCAACAATATTTGCGAGCATGCCCGCCACCATCATCATTGTCGCCAAATCAGGGCGACCCATTACACTATTTACGTAATACATAGTTGAAGCTGCTTTAAGCACAATGCCAGTTAGCAGCACAATATTTAAAATAAATAATACTCGCCATTGGGTGTTTTTCCACAGCAGTTTTACATCACTAAGCGTTGAACCTTTCTTCGCTTCACTAAGCTCTGTTGTGTGGTGTTCCTTTGTATTGGCAAAACAATAGAAAAATAGCAACATTGCGCCAATGCCCATTATGATCATGGCGCCTAAATAGCCTTTCTGCTCATCTCCTTGCCCAATGTAGTCAACCAAAGGTAAAGCCACTAATGCCACAACTAAACCACCCGCAGTGCTTAATCCAAAACGATAAGACTGCAATGAAACTCGCTGCTTAGGGTCATTAGTCATAGCGTTAGCCATTGCGCAATAAGGCACGTTAATCGCGGTGTACATTAAGGTAAGTAGAATATACGAGCAGTATGCGTAAATAATTTTGCCGGTGGAGCCTAAATCAGGCGTGTAGAAAGTGATCATACACGCCACGCCAAACGGCACCGCCATCCAAAGAATATAAGGGCGAAATTGTCCGTGTTTGGTTCGTGTGCGGTCAACCAACGAGCCCATTAAGGGGTCAGTGACAGCGTCGATAAACCGAACCAATAAAAACATAGTTCCCATATGGATAGGTGATAAACCATAAACATCGGTGTAGTAATAAGCCAAAAATAGCATGACAGTTTGCCATACAAAGTTACATCCCGTGTCGCCCAAGCCGTAGGCAATTTTTTCCTTAACCGTTAGGTTAATTGTGCTCATAAAATCTCCGCAATAAAACATGTTTTGTCGAGTAGTATTCTCTTTGACGAAGAATCACCAGACTATTATGTTAAGGATTGAGAATATTACGATATATATCTAGTGTGAGGTACAGCAAACTATAGGAAAGTTTTTGTTATTTAATAAACAGGAACACAAGGTCAAATTAGCGACTTTCGTTAAAGCGAGCTGCTTGTTAGATGAATAAGAGGTTACTTTATTGTGACGGTTTAGATGCCTTAACGACCGCTAGCAAAGCTTGTTGTTGGATTGCTAAGTCTTTTATGGTTTCTTCAGCATTGTCGGCGAGTGTTTCATAATCACCGGTATCGTTGATAGAACAACGTAATTTTTGACCAATTTCAGACAACGACTGATTAATTTGGATTAATGCAGTTTCTGCTGGTGGCTGTTTAGCGGTATTACTATTGGCGGCAGGCGCTTGATTAGCCATAACACCGCTAAAGTAAGAAACGATAAATGGTACACAGTAAGTAAATAGCAGCGCTCCCCAATTAGCGGCAGCGCCATTAATAACTTCCCACTGGTTTATTAGGTTTAATAAAGACCCGACAATTAACGCTACCAGCAGCGCCCGTTTAGCTATTTTTTTGTTCATGTATTCTTCAACCTTCAGCCGATATAACCGAGACCACGCTAACACTTAATCTAAATAGAATTCGTAATAAACATCTAACGCACTATGCAAGCCAGAAAATGCCTCAATAAACAGTTTAGGTAAAATCTCATATTTCACGGTTAATTCATTAACCGGATCAAATACCCCCATGCCATAACGAACTTGTACGCCAGGTAATACATAGGCACTCACCTCAACTTGAGTCGTGCTACCAGAACCCGCGGTACTTAAGGCCAAATCGTTTAAACCTAGGGTACTTCCCACGTTACCGACTAACCCTTCAGCCCTGCCTATTCCCGCGCTAAGTAACATGGAAGAAAGTGCATTATCATCCTGTTCGCTGTCGCTTAAGGCCCGGCCGCGCAATAAGTAAGACAACATTTCGTTTTGCGACATAGATGGGTCTGAAAACAACGTTACTTGAGGGGCATCAGCTAAACCTACAACTTTAACGCCCACAGTAACACTGTCTGAAATAGTGTCTGGATTTCTCACCGCTTCAAAATCTAGATAGGGTTGCTCTAAAGGCCCGGTAAACATTAACCAACCTTTTTCTATCAATAAGTTTTGTCCGTAGGCTTTAAAGCTACCATCAACCAATTCAATCCGACCATTGGCGCGCAACGCCTCTAAAGGTTGTTGTTTTAAGTTTAAATGGCCTTTAAGGTTAGTATTAAGACCTAATGCTTCTAAGGTAATGGTTTCCGATAATGTTACATTTAGGTCAATCTTGGTTTTCTGTAAGGCAACCGTTTCCGATTGCTCTTCAATTACAATCGCGTCAGATGATTCAGATACGGCTGACTCGGGTAGCGACTTCACTACGATAGCTCCGTCTTCTACTGCAATGGTGCCACTTACATCAATCAGATTATCAGCAAACTTAATACTCACATCTGGAGAAACAGATAAACTGGCATAAGGGTCTACGTTAATGGGGAGTTGACTAGCATCTATATCTAGTTGACCAAACAACTGATTGTTAGGCCAACTAAACTCACCAGTCCACTGAGCGGTTTTCCCGTCGCTATTAAAGCCACCGTTTAAACGCGCTAATTGATTATCGAAACTCAGCTCTGTGTGCAGTTGCTCTATCGTAAGGGGCACATCAGGACCCGATACCAAACCATTTTCCAATTTAACTTCGCCGAGCAATACTGGTGACTTTAGCTTACCCGATACCTTTACCAAACCATTGATGTCACCGTCCAGCTCATCTAACACATTAACAAAAGGCAGTAACGGCGATAAGGTAAGATGATTTAACTGTAACTCACCGTCTATACTTCCCTCTTTATCAATTGAAGCGGCTCCTGAAGTGAGTAATTCGCCCAGTTGCTTTGAGCTAAACAAAGCCTGCCAATGTAGTTTTTCATTTTTAATATCTGCGTTTAAATCAAGGGATTCGTAAGCCAAGGTTATCTCGCCGCTCTCGGCATCTTGAGTAAGTGAACCAGGGCTTAGTTTAAGCGCTAAACGGGCTGTTTCTGGTGTCCATTGATTCAGCTTCGCAAATATTTCAGCAGACGCCTGTCCTTCAAGATGGAGGTCTTCTGGAATGAGCTTGTTCAGCACAGCAAAATCGAATTGTTTAATGGTAAGGTCCACTTCACTGTTTCCGTCACTCACAAAAGGAGATAACAAACAAAATTCACTTTGCTCTCTAGACCAACAGTGTGTTCCGATAGTGGCCACCGCTTGCTGATAATCTATATCGACGGGGTTAGACAGCGACCAATTGCCGAGTTCGGCGTTAAGGTCAGCTTTGGCTAACTGCCCTTGCCAGCTTTCTAAACCGCCACTACCCGCAAGTTTAACATGGGCACTTCGTTGAGCTTGTTCAACATTAATCGCTAACTGTTGTTTTGTATCTTTGCTGAAATAGTTCAAATCAGCAGTTTGAATAGTCTCTCCGGCCACCAATAACTGCGCTATCGCTAAATCAATTTGACCAGTAAAGGCTTCGTCCAAGGATAGATTTCCCTGGGTATTGAGCTTAACTAAAGTGAAATCCTGGCTATTTAACTCGTCACCCGCAATACGCCAAGTGAATACTGGGTTATCAACTGCGCCAGCCACGCTTATATCTGCATCCAACAAACCGCTGTCTAGCCAAGGGAGCTCTGCCAAGTTCTTAGCGTCAATATTAACAGTTACGTCTACATTTTCAGCATTCGTGTTTGCGTCTGCCTTAACTTGAGTATTAGCCAGATTGAGGTTTAACTTCGCTTGGTGAGCCTGCTTATCTAAATCCCCCTTGCCCACTAGCTCGATGTTAAGCGGCAAGTTTAACCACTCTCCACTTAAACTGGCTTGCTGTAATTCCCAGAGGTTAGCCACTAGTTTGGCTTTAATGTCACCGTCTAAATCAGGCAGCGCCATTTCCTCACCTAAATCAGCCCAATGACTGAGTTGCAGGTTATCTAAACTGATAGCGACCTCAGCGTTCAACTCAGGTTGCCATGCCGCAGAACCGGAAATATTAAATCCACCAATCGCTTGTTGGTCGCGAACCACTGTTTGCTCGACAACTAAGCCGGTAGCTTCAACTTCATTTGCTTTGCTAGCTTTTTCTTCACCATTCTTTTGACTACTGTCCGATAGGGTCTTGGGTTTTAGCAGTTCACCCTGTATGGCCAGTTGCTCAATTTGCGATAAATCACCAGTAAGTTGGGCGTTTAACCATAGATCTTGCAAGCCAGACAAATCACTTTGCAGCTGCATCTGGTAACCAGACAAATCACCGTCGGCATGCAAGCTAAGCGCGTTAACCGAAAGCTGTTCTGGCAAAACACTAAACGCTTGCTTTAACTCTGTGGTTATTTCGAAGGGAATGTTGGTTTTCTGCCAGGCTATATTTAACCCGACTTCTGAAGCGATGAACCCGTCGCTCGACAGTTCGGCATCTAGCTGCTTGCCATCACCTAGCAATTGGAAGTCTACACCTAAGTGCTGCTCATCAACTTTCATATCCCAACGACCAGCTAAATCCGACGCGTAAAGCTTTTGGAAACCTTGACTCCCCTTTAGTGTTAACTCTCCCCAAGGAGTTATTGCATTTAGCTTTTCTAATTCCAGATAAGAAAAATCTAACTTCCCTATTAGCTCCAGTGAAGGAAACGCCAAGGCAGGCTCACTTAGTGTTAATTCCCCTTGAGTAAGCACTAAGTCATTAACCATCACTTGATAAGGCATCGTCACATCAGGCACCTCGATAAGCAGAGGAACAAGAGGCTTAGATTCAGATGTCTCTTTAGATGGTTGAGCTGCGCTATCTTGATTAAGCAGTGCTAGTTTCCATTTATCCAAATACAACTGGTCAACACTGATAGTGCTTTTCTGCCAGTTAGCTTGAACTTGTAGGCGTTGCCATGAAATATCAATATCATCAATGGTAACTGCTGCGTTATCTACTGCTAAGCGATTTAACACAAAGGGGAAAGGAGGTGTCCACGGTCCGGTACTTGATTCTACCGGTGGCTCAGGGTCGTCAATGTTTGAGGCTGCGGCCATGGCCGCGGTGTCAACGGCAACCAACAACTTTGTGCTTAACAACCTTTCTACACAAAGCTGAGTTTTACTCATACATACCCAATCTAAGGCGAGATCAAGATCGGCCAGCTCTACACGTAACCCGGCTTGTTGCCAAATAAGCTGTTTTGCTGAAATGCCTTTATATAAGTTTCCGTCTGGCTGGGTAATGGTCAGTCCATCAACCAAGTTACTCACTTTTCCTAAAATCCACTGAGTACTAGGGGTCAACGATAAACCGAGAATGAGGCAAAATAACAGCGCGCTAATTGAAACCAGCAAGTACTTGAAAGCTTTAAAAATCATAAATCAGGCCCTAACGAGAAGTGGACACGCCATGGATCCGATTCATTTTGTAAGCCTTTTGCCACGTCTATCCGCAGCGGACCAATTAAGGTAAGCCATCGAATACCCATTCCCACGCCAACCGACACAGGCTCTGAGAAATCATTGGTTGCCGTACCCGCATCTACAAAGGTTGCCCAGCGCCATTTTTCAGCAAATTGATAATTGTATTCTATGCTTCCCACAGTCAGGTATTTACCACCAATCAGTTGACCTTCTTCGTTTTTCGGACTAATCGTTTTGTAATCATACCCGCGTATACTTTGGTCACCACCGGCAAAGAAACGCATAGACGCAGGAACGTCAGTAATGTCTTCTGCCAATATTCCACCAACGTCTGCACGCAGTAAAAGTCGATGATTTTGGTAAGAGCGGAGCCATTTTCCAATAGTGGCTAAGCGCAACATTTCGACATCAGAGCCCCAATATGGGTGCCCTACTTCAACACTAGCTTGCAGGTTATCTCCCCAATACGGATCTAAACCACCGCGGGTACGTAAGCGAGCAAAGTTAAAACCAGGCAGCACCAAATCGGTAACATCAAACTGATCTGCCTGACGATATTCCTCGTGTTGCCATTTGAGGAAAATAGAAGGCTTCCAATCGTTATCCCAGCGCCACTGCCTAGTGGTTGACACGACGGTCTTTTCACTTTCAGTATCGTTAGTTTTTTCGCGAATGTAGCCGGTTTGAATATCAAGGTAATCATCAACCGGATTATTCATGGGAATACGGTATACAAACAACGCACTTTGTTTTGGCTCGGCGGCTTCAATTTCAAAGGCAATGCTATGGCCTTTATCGTTTACCCATGGTCGAGTCCACTTTAAACGGACACGAGGGCCTATATCGGTTGTGATGCCGCCACCTACCTCAAAAGTGTCTCGAGGCTTTAGCGCCAATCCCACCAATAAATCTATCTTGTCGTCGTGGCGATTTTCTAGATCTGGCCTTACTGATATAACTTGGAAGTAGTCAGTCTCACCCAGGCGTTGATTAAACTCCCCGACTTTTTTCGAATCATAACGATCTTGTTTGTTAAACTCGGCAAGATTAGCAAAAATTGTTTTAGGTAAATCGGGATTGGTAAATATGATGTTGCCGAAACGATAACGATGACCGGAGTCATAACTTAAATGAATACTGGCTGTGTTTTCTTTAATACTGATTTTTACTTCGGATTGGTGGTACTCAGCGTCAAAATATCCATATCGCGCGGCCAGTCGATTAAACTCAGACTTTAAGCCATCATAAGCAGCGTGAGAGAACACTTGCCCATCAGCTAGCCCACTCTTTGTTACAGCGCTAGTGAATCGACTGTCTTTGTTGGCTTCGCCTTCAAATGTAAAGTCGAATTTGCTTATCACTAAGCGTTCGCCTAGTTCCACCTCAACCAAGTAAACATCTTTTTCTTTCTCGCTAACATCTATTTTGCTTTGGTAATAACCCAACGCGCGCAAGGCACGTTTAGTTTGTTCAGCACTGGCAGATGAGATGCGACGTACGCTACTGTTTTCTGGGAAAGTTTGCGCTTCCAAATACACTTTTACGTTATCTTTGGTTTCGCCTGATAATCCTTGGTAATCAAAATCAATCGCTGTTACCGAAGTGGTAAACAAAACTAGCAATATCGGCCACAAGCGAAAAAACAATTGCACTCTTCCTCGAATAAACATCCATGAATGCTTAAGTTTAAAGATTTTTTTACAGTTTAAAACTACTTATCTAGGTAAGCTCTAATAATCGAGCTAAAAAAGTATGAAGGTGTTTCTAAATGGATAAAAAATGGCCAAAACCGGTGTTAGGTTTAGCGGGATATAGCGGAAGTGGCAAAACCACCTTACTAAGCGCCCTCATTCCTCTTCTTAAACAACGAGGGCTTGAGGTATCGGTGATCAAGCACAGCCACCACCAATTAGAATTAGATAAACCAGGTAAAGATAGCCACCAGTTTGTTACTGCAGGCGCCAACGAAGTGATTTTGGCTTGCCCTCACAAGCGCTACCACTTTAGCAAACAGCAACAACACGACGAGATACAAGAGCAACTACATTGGGTTAACTGGCAGGCTTGTGATCTTGTACTAGTAGAAGGTTATCGTCATAGCCAAATACCCAAAATTGAAGTACATAGATCTGCGCTAAACAAACCTTTGCTGTCTTTAAACGACGCTCAAATTATTGCCATTGCTAGTACCGACGAACTAAGTAGCCATCTGCCAAAATTGGATTTAAATGATCCCAAGGCAGTGTGTGATTTTATTGTGACCTATACTAACAGTGAAAAAATAGTGAAATAGAATCATTCACTTAAAGGTCTATAAACTGACACTACCGTTCAGAGAATTAAATATGAAACCAAATAAACTGATTGTTGTTGCGGTGCTTGCCGTTGTTGTCTGCCTGATATGGTGGTTTGATTTAGGACAATGGCTTAATTTCGACACAATTAAGCAAAGCCAAGCAAGCTTGCAGGCTAACGTAGAACAACATTTCCTTATTTCGATTATCGGTTACTTTTTCCTATATGTATTTGTAACTGCCTTCTCCATCCCCGGAGCGGCACTATTAACACTGTTAGCCGGCGCTTTATTTGGCGTTGTAAATGGTGTGATTATGGTGTCGTTCGCCAGTACCATTGGTGCTAGCTTGGCGTTTATTGTGGCGCGCTATTTAGTTAGAGACAGTCTAGAGCAACGCTATGCTGAAAAACTAAAAAGCATTAACAGCGGCATAGAAAAAGAAGGCGCGTTTTATCTATTAAGCTTACGTTTAATCCCAATTTTTCCGTTCTTTCTTATTAACTTAGTAATGGCATTAACTAAGCTACCATTAAAAACGTTTTACTGGGTAAGCCAATTAGGTATGTTCCCGGCCACTGTTGTATATGTAAATGCCGGCACCGAGTTAGCGAAGCTAGACAGTTTATCTGGAATTTTATCTCCTTCATTATTGGTTGCCTTTACCCTACTAGGCATTCTGCCTTATATCAGCAAAGCCATCCTAAATGGCATTAAGCAGCGTAAAGTGTATGCGCCTTTTAACAAACCCAAAACCTTTGACAATAACCTATTGGTAATTGGCGCTGGCGCTGGCGGGCTGGTGAGTTCGTACATTGCTGCCGCGGTTAAAGCTAAAGTCACCTTAGTAGAAAAACATTTAATGGGAGGTGACTGTCTAAACACAGGATGTGTCCCTTCTAAAGCCTTAATCCGCAGCGCTAAGTTTGCATATGAAGCAAAAAATGCTGAAAACTTTGGCTACGAGAAAGTGGACGCTCAAGCAAACTTTACGAAAGTAATGGAGCGTGTACATCAAGTGATTAAGCAAGTAGAACCACATGACTCTGTAGAGCGTTATACAAAGCTGGGCGTTAACTGTGTACAGGGAACAGCTCATATTCGTAGCCCATGGGAAGTTGAAATAGATGGTAAAACAGTAACCACGCAAAATATTGTTATTGCTACCGGTGCTCGCCCTCTTGTGCCCCCTATTCCCGGCTTACAAGATGTTGATTTTTTAACCTCTGATACCTTATGGCAACTAAGTGAATTGCCTAAAAAACTATTGGTATTAGGCGGCGGTCCAATTGGATGTGAACTGACCCAAAGTTTTGCACGATTGGGCGCTCAAGTAACCCAAATAGAGATGGCTGACCACTTATTGATCCGCGAAGACCTTGAAGTAAGTAAGCTACTTGAAGAACAGTTTACCAAAGAAGGTATTGAACTGATGTTGGGCTGGAAAGCCATTAGCTTTCACAATAACAACCAAGTACAAAGCGTTAAGCTGACTAAAGGTGAAGAGCAACAAGAAATAGAGTTCGACAAGGTCATTCTCGCGCTAGGTCGCGTAGCAAATACCAAAGGATTCGGCCTAGAAGAGCTCGGCGTTGAAAACTCGGAACGCGGCACAGTAGCGGTTAATGCTCACCTGCAAACAAACTTTCCTAACATATACGCTGTAGGCGATGTGGCAGGCCCTTACCAATTTACGCACTTTGCGGCACACCAAGCGTGGTACGCTGCAGTGAATGCGCTATTTGGGCGTTTTAAGAAGTTTAAAGCTGACTACTCGGTAATACCAGCGGCATCCTACACCTACCCTGAAGTTGCTCGCGTAGGGATCAATGAACAAGACGCGAAACTACAAGGGATTGCTTACGAGGTAACAGAGTTTCAGCTAGAAGAGCTAGACAGAGCAATCGCAGAGGGAGCAACCAATGGCTTTATTAAAGTACTCACCGTACCTGGTAAAGACAAAATATTGGGTGCGACAATTGTAGCTGAACACGCCGGTGAATTATTAGCAGAGTTTACCTTGGCAATGAAACATGGTTTAGGCTTAAACAAGATATTGGGCACGATTCACGCCTACCCGACGATGATGGAAGCCAATAAATATGTAGCCGGTGAATGGAAGCGTAATCACGCTCCAGAAAAGGTGTTATCGTATTTAGAGAAGTTTCATAAATGGACAAGAAAGGCCTAAACTTTAGGCCATGGTAATATTGGTCAGGCTATTTCCGTTTCAGCCTGGCCAACAAACAATCTCTCTTCAAATATCTCCGGCTCAAGCGCTTCGCTAAAATAGAATCCCTGATACACAGTACAACGACGATATTTAAGAAACTCTAATTGGTACTCCGTTTCTACCCCTTCAGCAATCACTTCTAGGTCTAAGTTTTCTGCCATAGAAATAATAGTAGTAATAATGGCACACTCACTACCACCACTTTGCAACTCACTAACAAATGACTTATCAATTTTTAAACAGTTAATTGGCAGCTTGTTAAGGTAAGCCAGCGATGAGTACCCTGTACCAAAATCATCTACTGAGAAACGTACACCAATATCGCGCAAAGCTTGAATCTTCTCTACGGTATCTTGAACATTATCTACCAATACACCTTCGGTAATTTCTAATTCAATTAACTTAGGATCACAGCCCGAGGCATGAATAATCGCTAAACTTTCTTTAACAAAAGTGTCCCGGTGAAACTGATTAGGACTTACGTTGATCGACAGGGTTTTAAAATTATCGGGTAAACCGCGGTCTTGCCAGGTTTTAAGGGTTTCGCAGGCACTGCGCATTACCCATTCACCTAGCGTAACAATAAGGCCAGTCTCTTCGGCAAGAGGAATGAAGCGGCCTGGCGAAATCCAGCCCATTTTGGCATCAAACCAACGTAGCAATGTTTCTGCGCCCACCATTTCATAATTATCGTTATAACGCGGTTGAAAGTAAGCCACCATGTCTTCGTTTTCTAAGGCTTCCCGCATCATTCGTGTAAGTACGTGGCGCTCTTGAATTTCGTCAGCCATTTTGTCTGAGAATACATGCACGCTTGAACGTTCATTGTCTTTACCGTGGTAAAGCGCAATATCCGCTTGGCGTAAAATCTCAGTAGCGTTGTTGTCATGATTAGGGAATAGCGCAACACCAGTAGTCAAATTTAACGAAATTTGATTACCTTTTATCACGAACTCTTTATGAATAACTCTACCGAGATGCTCAGCCATTTTTCTGGCAAGCTCTTGAGCTTCTTCTCTATTACTAGACAGATTAGGTACCAATAAGGCAAATTCATCACCACCTAAGCGCGCCACAGTTTCTGAACTACTGCGCCCTTCCCGTAAACGGTGGGCAATTAACCGTAGCAGTAAGTCCCCTGCGGCATGCCCGAGCATATCGTTAACATTTTTAAAGTGGTCGATGTCTAAGTAAATTAACGCACCAACGTTATTGCTCTTGCGGCCTCGCTCAATTTCTAAATCTAAGTTTTCAAGAAGCTTACGGCGATTCGACAAACGAGTAATATCGTCATGTGATGATTGGAAACGCACAAGCTCTTGTGCTGAGCGTACTTCAGAGATATTGGTTTGAGTACTAATAACCCGCGATGGCAGTCCACGCTCGCTGCGCTCTACTACCATGCCTCGAGATAGTACCCACAGGTAATGACCATCTTTATGTTTAACCCTGTGCATCGTTTCATAAACTTTGTTTTTCTTTTTAAGGTGTTTACGAAGTTCATTTAAGGTTTTATCTAGATCATCGGGGTGAATGCGAGATTCCCACTCTTCAATCTTTTCACCAATTTCACGCTCTTGATAACCAAGCATGGCTTTCCACTGAGGTGAATAATAAACGGTGTTTGTTATCAGGTTCCAATCCCAAATACCGTCGCCAGATCCACTTAAGGCGAACTGCCAGCGCTGTTCACTGCGTTGCAATTGCGCAAAACTAGTGTGAATACCACTGGCCATTTTTCCAATAGCGTTTTCTAAAGCACCAATTTCGCCCTGACTCTTAGCGTTAATATTGGCGTTGTTATGCGTTTGAATTTGCTTAGTGCGCCCTACTAATTTGTTAATTGGCTTAACCAGCATTCTATTTAGCATCAATACCAATAACAGCATGGCGACTGCCATATAGACAAAGGTTTTTACTGCTTCGTCTAAAATAATCTGGCGCTTAACTAACCAGGTGTTTTTAAGATTATAACTCACGAAGATGGCACCTTGATCAGCTCTGCGTAAGCTGTCTTCTCTTGGTCCCATATCTAGCGGCAAATACAAATTAACCTGCCATTGCTCTGGCAAAACTTGAGTCACTGGAGAACGTTTGGTTTTAACTTGATTAAACAACTCGCTGTTAAAGTAGTTGGCATTATCGGCGGCAAACAAGCTTTTTTCTGCTCGTTTATTCGAAAGCTGCACCAAGCCTTGCGGATCAATAACTTGTAAAGAATCTAGCTGTTGATTAAGTGCGACTAAAGTGAGTTGCCGTTCAGCAATATCCCACTGATGACGGGACAAACTGTCTGACAAACTTTGTTGCAATTGATAACCAATATGCAGCAAGCGTTGGCTTGCGTGATCAGCCATTTTATTCTGTTGCTCGTTTAAGGTTCCCAGCAATAACAAACCTTGGGCAATAAGCAATAATACCAACGCCAAAATGGGTATCACTACACTGAGAGATATACGTTTAAACTTAAACACCAGTTAACTCCATCAACCACTGACTGTTGAAGTTACGAGACAAATCAGGAGCTCGATGAATTAATTCTAGCTCAGCCATTCGTTGGGCTTTTTCTTGGGCATGCCCTAAGATAAATTTGCTAGAAAACAAGGCGATACTTTGTTGAGCGTTAAGTACTTGAATCTTGCTGTAGGCTTGTCTTACTTCTTTGCTATATAACTGAGTGCGTTTAGCAATTAATTTAAACCCTTCTCGTGAGTGCTCTTCTAGCCAATTATTTGCAGCATAGAAATTAGTCAGCAGCTTTGAAACCTGTTGGCGTTTATTTTGTAGTACCGCCGTTCTTACAACTAACACACGATAGTAAGGTTGGCCTTGAGCAGCACTTTGATAAAGGACATTGGCCGATAAATTGTCTACCAAGCGGCTTTGTATAGGACCAGAGGTCATTACTGCACTTATTTCACCTCGGCGAAATAAGCCTAATTGCTCGTCTAGCTTTGCTTCAACGAGAACAAAATCATCGGCATTTACGTCAGTATCTTTTAGCCAATCGTCCATCACCAGAGAGGCTACCGATAAGCTTTCATAACCGATGCGTTTACCCTTAAGTTGAGTTATGTCGTTAATAGGCTGTTGAGTGACTAAGGCATCCCCGCCTACGCTGCGATCAATTACCGCAACCACAGTTAAATCTACACGTTCAGCTAAAAGGCTAATCACTTCAGTGAGGCTTAAAAATGCAGCATCTACTTGTGCACTTTTTAAAGCATGCATTACATGACTTGGCGTGGTGAGTTCATTAACTTGATACTCGTCTGAACCGGGGTAAGCCAGTTGTTTAGACAGGTAAATGGGTTCGAAACCTAACCACGGCGATACGGCAACACGTAGCTGTTGGGTTTGATTTTGACAAGCAACTAACAAGTAGCCGAGTACAAATAACAGCCCTTGTTTGAAATAACTATTTAATAAAAGCGAAAGTTTCATATCCCTGCGTAGTGCTTTACTCGTCCTGAGTACACAACCAAAACTGATGTAACCATTCTGCTTGCGCTTAGCCTAAAAAGAAAGCGAACAGTGTAAAAATTTACGCCGATATTACAAACTTAAATGTTTACGCTCAAAAATTAAGCTTAAGATCAAAAAAGTGCCGTTAAAACGGCACTTTTACTAAAGTTTACGGTCTTCCTGCAGAGGCTTATCTCGCTTTTAGAGCAGCAATACGTTTTTCAAGTGGAGGGTGGCTTAAAAACAGTTCGCTCATTGCGCGCTTACCATTAATACCAAACGCCATCATTGAACCTTCCATCTCGGGCTCTCGACTTCCGCCTAAACGCTGTAAGGCGTTAATCATTTTTTCTTTACCGACTAACTTAGCCGAGCCTTCATCTGCTCGATACTCTCGCTGACGAGAAAACCACATAACAATAATGCTGGCCAAAATACCAAATACCATTTCTAACACAAACACAGTAGCAATATAGGCTAAAGTACCCATACCTTGGCCATTCTCATTATTGTTGCTCATTGATGAGCTAATGAGATTGGCAATAATTCGAGCGAAAAACATTACAAAAGTATTCACTACACCTTGAATTAAGGTAAGGGTAACCATATCGCCGTTAGCAATATGACTCACTTCATGAGCCAGAACCGCTTCTATTTCTTCACGGTTCATATTTTCTAATAGACCGGTACTTACTGCCACCAAAGCTGCATCGCGTTTAGCACCTGTAGCAAAAGCGTTCATATCTGGAGCGTTGTAAATAGCTACTTCAGGCATGCCAATACCGGCAGCTTTTGCTTGCTTGGCTACAGTGTTAACTAACCAAGACTCGATTTCGTTTCTTGGGGTGGTAATGACTTGAGCGCCAGTAGAACGCTTAGCCATCCACTTTGATATAAGTAAGGAAATAATTGAGCCACCAAAACCAAAAATGGCACAAAATACTAATAGCCCACCAATACTTTGAGTAGAAATACCCAAAGCAGAGAATACTATGTTCATCACTATACCTAGCACTAAAACTACCGCTAAGTTAGTACCTAAAAACAACAATATACGTTTCATCGTCTTCCTCTAAAAACGTGGAAAAGCCCAACTACTATAATATTGGGCATAGCTCACAATTTTCAATGGTTTAACAACTACTTTTTTTTGATTTACATTTCACCAATAAGTTGATTGATATTGAAATATTTTTCTATTGATTGAGGCTTGAGGTCAGTTTTATAAGGAATGGTGGCCACGCATGGTGCCTCAATAGCACCTTGTAAATACTCAATGTTAAGCGTAGAGATTTGCTCGTCATCGTTTAGCACGTTCGCAACCCAACCTATCAAGCGCACACCACTGGCTTTAATTGCTTGGACACTCAGCAGAGCATGATTTAAACAACCGAGCTTTACCCCTACCACCAACAACACCAGAAGCTGTTGATTAGCCACCCATTGAGACATGGTGCCAGCGTTATCGTTTAATGGCACATGCCAACCGCCAGCGCCTTCTACAACGACACAATCAGATAAGGCTTTAAGCTCATTCAAGCCTCTATCCATTAAGTGGGTGTCTATCGGTGTTTTAGCAAACCGGGCGGCGATATGGGGAGCAATAGCCTGCTCCAACACCACAGGATTGATGGTTTGATAGCTTAGCGAAGAAGATGATACAGCTTGAATGGCTAAGCCATCTTCATTGACTAAACCTTGCTCACTCTGCTCGGCCCCCGCTGCTATCGGCTTAAAGCCATTAACCACCAGTCCAGAAGAGTGTTTTTGTAAGGCCTTAATAAGCCCACAACTCACCACTGTTTTACCTACTTCTGTATCAGTGCCAGTGACAAAAACAGCCTTAGTCATTAATTAATACTCCGTAACATACCTTGTAAGTCGCGCTTACTCGATTACCCTTGGCAGGATTAGCAAATTGCTGTTTATAGCTGCTCACCATTTTTTTCAACTGAGTGGCGTTACTGGCATTGGGTTTACCATCAATCACATAATTCGCGCCAATGCCTTTTAACTCAGCCAGTAAACTTAGTGCTTGTTGGTACCAAAGCGTCTCGGTTTCAAATATCAATCGAGAATTCTTGAATCCCGATAATTGAATACAAGCTGCGACGTCATCAGCGCTTATAAAGTGATTCACATGTCGGTACTGATTAAGTTCAGACCAACTTTGTTTGAGTTCATACAACGTTCCGTCTAGCAAGGTTGAAAAAACTGCTACTCCACCAGGTTTTAGAACGCGTTTAATTTCGCTTAGTGCAGTACTTAAATCGTTGCACCACTGCAGCGCTAAATTAGAAAAAACCAAATCTACGCTATCGTTCGCTAAACTTAGTTGCTCTGCATCAGCAACCACCGCAGCGATCCCAGTGTTAGCCCGTTTAGCTTGCGAGGCCATGGCGTGGGACAAATCAATACCAATAACCTGACTACTGCTACTTTGCAGTGCTTTAGCAAAAAAACCCGTACCGCAACCAAGATCCATTGCTAGCGGATAGTGATTATTTGGCACTTCTTGTAACAAGCGATGGCCAATATCTCGCTGTAAGCCCGCAAAATCATTGTAGGTATCTACTGCTTTAGAAAAGTGCCGAGCAACTTGCTCTTTATCGATAATCATTTTTCACCGCTTAATAAATCAACCAACACCGTCAATAAATCGCTAATGTCTTGCGTTGAGTGGTGACTACTTAAGGTAATACGCAAACGCGCGGTGTTTTTGGGCACAGTAGGCGGCCTTATAGCGCTAACAAAAAAGCCCTTTTCCTGTAATTGTTGGCTGATCGACAAAGCTCTTTCACTTGAACCTAACAAAATGGGTTGAATGGCAGTATTAGAATTGGCTAACGTTAAACCAAGTTGTTCAGCCAAGCGTTTAAACAAACCAATATTATTATTTAACTTAGTTTGAAATTCAGGTTCTGTGCACACTACCTTGATAGCAGCACTTACCGCACACGCTTGTGCTGCTGGCATAGCGGTGGAATACACATAACTCTTACTAAAATTAACCAAGTAATCTTTAAGTTCTTCATCACATAATACAGCCGCGCCAGATACGCCCAGTGCTTTACCAAAAGTGAGCATATGTATTTGAGCATCTTCGGCGCGCACGCTGGCGTCACTAATACTGCCCCGACCTTGGTCACCTATGCAGCCTACGCCATGAGCGTCATCTACCATTAGCCAAGCATTGCGATGTTTACACAGTGAGCTTAACTCTTTTAAAGGGGAAAGATCACCGTCCATGCTGAATACCCCTTCTGTGACCACTAACTTATTGTTTTCATGAGAAGATAATCGATGATTCAATTGATCTATATCGTTATGAGCGAAGCGTTTTTGCTGTGCTTCACACAGCATACCCGCTTCAAGTAAGGATGCATGATTGAGCTTATCTTGAACTAATAAGTCACCCTTTTTTAACAAGGCTTTGATCACCGCTTGGTTAGCGGAAAAACCACTATTGAATAGTAACGCACCTGTACGCCCCTGCCATTCGCACAGTTGTTGCTCTAACGCATAATGTGGCGTTTGGAATCCGGTGACCAAGGGCGAACCACCGCTGCCCACGCCATATTTTTTAGCACCTTTTACCCAAGCGTCAATCACCTTAGAGTGATGAGACAAACCCAAATAATCATTACTAGAAAAGTTTAATAAACGCTCGCCAGCAATGTCGATAACCCTGCCCTGTGCGCTACTTTGGCAGCGCCTGGCTCGCAATAACTGTTGCTGTTTACGGCTTACTAGCTGTTCTTTAACAAACTCAAAGGCCATTAAGATGCGTCATAAAACTGGGAGCTTTGCTGTTGTTGCTTCACTAAAGTTTGATAAAGCGCTTCTTCCTGCTCCTCAGTACCGTTTTTTAGTGCCGCAGGCTCAGGGCGGATACCCAGTTTTTTAAATAGCTGCATATCTTGGTTTTCGTCAGGGTTTGGTGTGGTAAGCAGTTTACAACCATAAAATATTGAATTAGCGCCAGCCATGAAACACAAGGCTTGCACTTGTTCATTCATTTCCTCGCGTCCTGCAGACAAGCGCACATGTGAACGAGGCATCATGATTCGAGCAACGGCAATACAACGAACGAACTCAAATTGGTCCATGTCATCAACATCTTCTAGCAGGGTGCCTTTTACCTTAACTAACATGTTAATCGGCACACTTTCTGGGTGACGTGGCAGATTAGCCAGTTGCACCAACAAACCACTGCGGTCTGTGGCGGTTTCGCCCATGCCCATAATTCCGCCCGAACATACTTTCATTCCGGCTGAACGCACGTTATCAAGCGTGTCTAAGCGCTGATCATATGTCCTTGTGGTAATAATTTCTTGGTAGTACTCACGCGAAGTATCAAGGTTATGGTTGTAATAGTCTAAGCCCGCTACTGCCAACTCATCGGCTTGTTGTTTTTCTAACATGCCTAAAGTCATACAGGTTTCCATTCCCATCTCTTTTACGCCTTCTACCATCTTTACTAGGTAAGGCATATCTCGTTGTTTGGGGTTTTTCCAAGCAGCGCCCATACAAAAACGGGTTGAGCCGTTTGCTTTCGCTTTTTCTGCTTCTTTTAACACGTGCTCTACTTCTAGCAAGCGTTCTGTTTTTAAATCGGTTTTATGATGTGCACTTTGCGGGCAGTATTTACAGTCTTCAGGGCATGCGCCCGTTTTAATAGAAAGCAGCGTTGAAACCTGAACTTGGTTTGGATCAAAGTTTGCGCGATGAGCGCACTGGGCTTGAAACAACAAATCATTAAATGGCAAAGCAAACAAGTCGTTTACTTCCTGTACGGTCCAATCGTGGCGGAGTGCTTGAGTCATTGGTTAAGCTTTCTTTAGAAAAAATATTCCGTTAGTCTATCCACAGCCACCTCGCTGTCAACTTTTTAAGACCAACAACTTTACTAGCGGTTATTAAATGAGCATAGATTTACATTACGACCAACAACATCTTTGGCATCCATATACTTCTTCAATCAATCCTATTCCTTGTTATCCAGTAGCATCGGCCGAAGGATGTGAGATTGAATTAGAAAACGGTCAACGCTTGGTAGACGGCATGGCCTCTTGGTGGGCGTGCATTCATGGTTATAAAATTGCACAACTTGATAAGGCCGCCAGCGAGCAACTAAGTAAAATGTCTCATGTAATGTTTGGTGGCTTAACCCACCAACCCGCTGTAGATTTAGCCAAACACCTTGTCGCTTTAAGCCCTGGCAATTTAGAACAAGTTTTTATTAGCGATTCAGGGTCAGTGGCCGTAGAAGTTGCCTTAAAAATGGCTTTGCAATACTGGCATGCCAAAGGTGAAAAACGCACTAAGTTTGCCACTGTCCGAAATGGCTATCACGGCGATACCTTTGGCGCGATGTCGGTGTGTGATCCACAAGGGGGAATGCATCAACTTTATCAGGGATTTTTACCTGAGCACTTATTCTGTGAAGCCCCGCAGATTGGTTTTAATGAACCATGGCAAGAACAAGATATCGCCCCCATGAAAACCATGTTGGATAAGCATCATAAAGACATCGCTGCGGTAATTATCGAGCCTGTTGTTCAAGGTGCAGGCGGAATGAGGATTTATCATCCACAGTATCTGAGCGAGTTAAGAGACCTATGCGACCACTATGGTTTGCTATTAATCGCCGATGAGATTGCAACTGGGTTTGGCAGAACCGGTAAGCTGTTTGCTTGCGAACACGCCAACATTACCCCAGATATTTTGTGTTTAGGTAAAGGCCTTACCGGCGGCTATATGAGCTTAGCGGCTACCCTCACCTCGAAACATGTTGCAGATACAATATGTGGCGGCGAAGCGGGTGTGTTTATGCATGGACCCACCTTTATGGGTAACCCTTTAGCTTGTGCGGTAGCTAACGCCAGCATAAAGCTACTGCTAGACAGCAATTGGCAAGCTCGCATAGCCGAAATTGAGCAACAACTTAAACAACAACTAAGCACATGTAGGCAATTAAGCACCGTCGCTGATGTTAGGGTACTAGGCGCGATAGGAGTTGTTGAAACCAAAACCGCTAATGATTTAGCCAGTATACAAGCTAAATTTGTTGAATTAGGTGTTTGGATTAGGCCATTTGGTAAGTTGGTTTACGTTATGCCGCCCTACACGATTAGCGACACTCAATTAGCCAAGCTGTGCTCGGCCATTTACCAAGTACTGAGTGACTAATTAGTTGAACAGTTTTAAGTAATACGAAAGCAGCACAGTAATCACAATCATCGCCAATAAACCCATATTGATTTTGAAATGGTCAGTTTTGCGGCGAGAGCGACTCCAGTTAATAAAAATTCCCCCAAGGGTAATTCCACAGCAGCCCCACAACAAATAAACAAATATTTGACGTAAGTCTTCATGCCAATGGTCACGATACCCTTGCCCGTCTGATGGCTGAAAGGCGCTATAGGCAATTTCTGGTCTAGCATAGTGATAAACGATGAGCGAACCGAGAAACATTGTCCAAGCGAGTAGCGAGAACAACACAAACAATTTTTGTAAACCGTCGGGGCCTTTTCTTCGTTCTTTTCTATTTTGTGGCATTTCCTACCCTAATTAATCCCGTTGTTAGTCCTTTTCATTAACATAACTTATAGATTTCCTGTGTTTTATCAATTTTTACTTGAGTCTTTAGCCTCAAGAAGTAACATTGGTTCCCTTACAATATTAGCACTATCAGATTGGAGCAGTTGTTTGCTATGACGCATTCCTCAGTGACAGACGTTTTGGGCGGTAAGTTCAGCGTTGGTCAACAAGTTACTATCAAGGGTTGGATCCGTACTCGTCGTGATTCAAAAGCAGGTCTTTCATTTTTAGCGGTACACGATGGCTCGTGTTTTGA
Organism: Agarivorans sp. 1_MG-2023; assembly: GCF_030548385.1. Lineage (NCBI taxonomy): Bacteria > Pseudomonadati > Pseudomonadota > Gammaproteobacteria > Alteromonadales > Alteromonadaceae > Agarivorans > Agarivorans sp. 1_MG-2023. The sequence continues at coordinate 57,567 of NZ_JAUOSJ010000018.1, forward strand.
TGCCGTGCAAGCCGTAGCGCCTAATACCCTTTCCAATTATGAGAATGATGTTCTTAAGCTAACCGCTGGTTGTTCTGTGATCGTGACTGGCGAAGTTGTTGAATCTCCAGGGCAAGGACAATCTTTTGAAATTCAAGCAAACAATGTTGAAGTGGTTGGTTGGGTAGAAAACCCTGATAGCTACCCAATGTCGGCTAAACGCCACAGCATTGAATACTTACGCGAACACGCTCACCTGCGCCCGCGTACTAACGTGATTGGCGCTGTAGCCCGTGTACGTAACTGTTTATCGCAAGCTATTCACCGTTTCTACCACGAACAAGGTTACATTTGGGCAAGCACCCCTATTATCACCGGTAGTGATACGGAAGGTGCAGGCGAAATGTTCCGCGTATCAACCTTGGATATGAATAACCTACCAATGGCCGACAATGGCGAAGTTGATTTTCAGCAGGACTTTTTCGGTAAAGAAACCTTCTTAACCGTATCGGGTCAATTAAACGCTGAAACATACGCCTGTGCACTATCAAAAGTATATACTTTTGGCCCAACCTTCCGCGCCGAAAATTCTAATACCAGCCGCCACTTGGCTGAGTTTTGGATGGTAGAGCCAGAAGTAGCCTTCGCTGATTTAGACGACGCGGCAAAGTTAGCCGAAGACATGCTTAAATATGTATTCAAAGCTGTGCTTGAAGAACGTATGGACGACATGAACTTCTTCGCTCAACGTATCAACAAAGAAGCCATAAGCCGCTTAGAGAAGTTTGTTAGCGCAGACTTTGCGCAAGTTGATTACACAGACGCCATTCAAATTCTTAAAGATTCAGGCCGCAAGTTTGAATACGATGTTGAATGGGGCATTGATATGTCGTCTGAGCACGAGCGTTTCTTAGCTGAAGAACACTTTAAAGCACCGGTAGTTGTTAAGAACTACCCTAAAGACATTAAGGCATTCTACATGCGTCTTAATGATGACGGTAAAACCGTAGCTGCAATGGACGTACTTGCACCAGGTATTGGCGAAATCATTGGTGGCGCGCAACGTGAAGAGCGTTTAGACGTGCTTGACGCACGCTTGCTTGAGTTGAACTTAGACAAAGATGATTACTCTTGGTACCGCGACTTACGCCGCTACGGCACAGTTCCACATGCTGGCTTTGGTTTAGGTTTTGAACGTTTAGTGTCTTACGTAACTGGCATGACCAACATCCGCGACGTGATTCCTTTCCCACGCGCACCTAAAAACGCCGAGTACTAAGCAACGGCTATAGTTAAGCTACAAGTTAAAGCCTCAACCTAGTTGAGGCTTTTTTATTTGCCGATCCCCCTCACACTCAAGTTAATTGCCAGTTAAACCCTATCAATCAAAGCTATACAGCTTTCAGTTCATCATCCATACTTGTTTCAATTGCTAATGCAAAGTCATCATGATTTTAAGAAGGAACTGCATGAAAAAATTGAAAGTTGTTACCACTGAAGACGTATTACTCACTCTTTGTAATTCTGTCACCACAGTACTTAGCAAAGCCACGACTAGCGAAATCAGATATTCGGCGATGGTACAGAAAATAAACAAAACCTGTTTAAAACCAGACATTGGTTGTTTCGTTTTATTTGATGGTGGGTTTTCAGGCTTGGTTGTTATTAACTTTACCTCAGATGCTGCCATGGAAATCTATCGTGATTACATGCTTCATATGGGTATTCCTGAGGCCGAGCTCGCTCAACAGCACACAGCTGATGAAGTGGGTAACGTGATGGGCGAGTTAATGAACCAAATGGTCGGTTACTTCACTGGCGTAATCGGTAAAGAATTACAAACCTCACTAACTCAAAACCAACCTAAGATGTTAGCTTTAAACAAGCAGGTATTGATTTCAATTGATACCAACCTAGACCGCCCGCAAGCGCGTCGCGTGACCTTTACAACCGCTAAAAACAACATCTTTTATCTTGAGTTAGCGATGGATAAAACTGAATTCATCAAGCTTCATGAATTTGAAACAGAAGACGATGTAGATCCAGATGATCTTATCGACCAAGCCGCGGCACAAAAGAAGGCAGAGCAGAAACCTGCTGAGTCAGCGCAAACCATTGATCAAGATTTACTTGATGAGTTAGGTATCTAGACCAACAACTCAGCAACATGCTCAAGACTCACTTGAGCATGTTTATAATCCAACTGGACTGGGTGATAACTCTCGCCCACCGCTAATACTAACGAAGGGAATCCTTGGATAGGTAAGCTTCGAGCAAATTGTATTTGCTGCATTAACGATTCATTGAGCGCTTCACTCGATATGTCTTCCACAAAAGTTTTTTTATCTAAGCCAAGCTTTTCTGCCAATACAAGCAAATTATCTACGTCTGAAGGATTAATCGCCTGTAAATAATAAGCGTTCTGTATTTGCCTTATCATCGCTTTAGCAGCCCCCTGCTTTTCAGCCGCAAGCACTGCTCGGTTTGCAGGATAAGTAGAACGACGAGGTGTGTTTACTTTCCAAAAATCATGATTAAACTCGGTGCCTAGTTGCACATTAATTTTTTGCCATGTTTGCTGCAAAAACTGCTGCATATCTTCAGGCATCGCTACTGCAGAATCTGGTGCTAGGCCACCCAGCAAATACACCATTTCTATATTGCTAGGCAGTGACGATTCAAGCGCCTCTAAAGTAGGTTTATAGCCCCAACACCAAGAGCACATAGGGTCATGTACATAATACAAACGCGCTTGAGTCTCAGTCATCTTATAACCAAGTTACATAGTCTTTAAAGGTTAACTCTCTCGCTTTGTTCGATTTGGTTTGTGGACTGCCTAAATACAAATACCCAACAACAGACTCGTGTTCTGCTAAGCCTAACTCATGATTTACGATTGAACTGTAAGCCATGGGGCCGGTGCGCCAAATACCATTATAACCTTGTGCAAAGGCAGCCATTTGCATTGCATGAACAGCGCAACCGGCAGAAAGTACTTGTTCGATTTCTGGTACTTTTGAATGGGTTTTAGGCGAAGCAATCACGATAGTGATAAGTGGTGCACGAAAGGGCATCGCTTTCGCCTTTTCATGGTCACCTTCTTCAGCCAGCGCGGCTTGTTCAAAAATGTCTGCTAACTTACTTAAACCTTCTCCACTAACATGGATAAACCGCCAAGGAGTAAGGCCTCCGTGATCTGGCGCTTTAAGGCCGGCATTCCATATTGTTTCTAGTTCTGCACCTTCAGGTGCGGGGGCAGCCAAGCGAGCGCATGACTGACGATTGAGTAACAAATCTAAAGCTTTCATTGTTATCCTTAACGAGCTAAATATAGCGCCATTGTGCGTGAATTATGCTAAAAGTAAAGTAAGCTAGATCGCTGTTTGGAGCTTAAACTATGCTGGCAGGAAAACATCATCAAATATCCACGCAAAGACAGAAAAACCTAAAGCAACTGCAAGCTTGGGTTAAACAAAACCCCCAACGTACAGCTGCTTTAATTAAGCAGTGGCTAAAAACAAAAACTAAATAGTGGCCGCCAGTTCAGCACCTTGTCTTATAGCGCGTTTAGCGTCCAATTCTGCGGCTACATATGCGCCGCCAATTAAATGAGAATTTACGCCCAAGGCGGTTAAATCGTCATGTAAACTTCTCAATGGCTCTTGCCCTGCACACACCACTACATGATCAACATCTAACACAGATTGTTTACCATCCACCGAAATATGCAGCCCTTGGTCATCTACTTTTAAGTACTCTACACCGGCGAGCATTTCTACCTGATTTTTCTTTAAGGTCTCGCGGTGGATCCAACCTGTGGTTTTACCTAGGTCTTTGCCCACTTTAGTGGTTTTGCGTTGACACAAATATACCTTACGCAAGGCTTGATGTTGTTGATGTTCTTTCAAGCCACCGGCTTGAGCCATTGTATTATCGATGCCCCAGTTATCTAGCCAACGACCTACGTTGGTAGATAGCGACGGCTTTTGCTCTACCAAGTATTCAGCAACATCGAAACCAATGCCTCCAGCACCAATGATCGCAACTTTACCGCCAACTTCTTTATGATCTCGTAATACATCTAAATAGTTATAAACTTTGTCGTGTTCTATGCCTTCAATTGGTGGGGTTCGCGGTAAAATACCCGTAGCAATTACAATTTCATCAGCTTTTAACTCAGCCAACATTGGGGCATCAACTCTGGTATTTAACGCGAGTTTAATACCTAATTGGTTGATGCGATTAGCAAAGTAGCGAAGCGTTTCGTAGAACTCCTCTTTACCAGGAATTTGCTTCGCATAGTTAAACTGGCCACCAATTTTATCTCCAGCATCATAAATTGTTACTTTGTGACCGCGTTCTGCGGCATAACATGAAAAGGCCAATCCTGCTGGACCAGCCCCCACTACAGCAATCTCTTTGGTTTGCTTACTGTCTTTAAACTCTAGTTCTGTTTCAAAACAGGCTTGCGGATTAACTAAGCAACTTGCGCGTTGTTGTTTAAAAACGTGGTCTAAACAAGCTTGATTACAACCAATACACGTATTTATAAGCTCAGCTTGGTTGTTTCGCGCCTTTTCAACAAACATAGGATCTGCCAGCAACGGCCGAGCCATAGACACCATATCCGCTTGTCCGGAGCGTAAAATGTTTTCTGCTACATCAGGAGTGTTAATTCGGTTAACCGCCACCATTGGGATACTAACGTGCTGTTTTATTTTTTCGGTTACCCACGCAAATGCGGCTCTAGGAACACTGGTAGCAATAGTAGGTACTCTAGCTTCGTGCCATCCAATACCAGTATTAAGAATAGTTACTCCAGCGTGTTCTAAGGCTTTTGCTAATGTTACAACCTCTTCGTAAGTACTGCCTTTTTCAACTAGATCAAGCATAGATAAACGAAATACAATGATGAAATCTTCGCCAACTAAGGCGCGGGTTTGTTTAACTATTTCTAAAGGAAGCTTAATTCGATTTTGGTAACTACCGCCCCACCCGTCTTTTCGTTGGTTGGTGCGCGCACAAATAAACTGGTTGATGAGGTAACCTTCTGAGCCCATTATTTCAACGCCGTCGTAGCCTGCACGTTTAGCTAACTTTGCACTGTTCGCAAAGTCTTTAATGGTTGAGCGAATTTGGCGTTCACTCATGGCTTTAGGTTTGAACGGAGATATCGGTGCTTTAATTTTACTAGCACTAACATTAAATGGATGATAACCGTAACGCCCAGCATGCAATATCTGTAATGCGATTTTTCCACCTTCTTTATGCACGGCATTAGTGATAATTCGATGTTTTTTCACCTGCCAAGGAAAACTAAGCTGGCATCCGTTAGGGGCTAATCGACCTCTAAAGTTAGGCGCTATTCCACCCGTAACTATAAGACCTACTCCACCCTTAGCGCGTAACGCATAAAAAGCAGCCAGTTTCTCAAAACCACCCTTTTCTTCTTCTAAACCGGTGTGCATAGAGCCCATTAATACTCGGCTTTGTAGCTGAGTAAAACTTAAATCAAGTGGCGCTAATAAGTGCGGGTACTTGGTCATCTTTGTAACCTCAATCCATTGGGAATGTTATTAAAGTGTTAATAGAGTATACAAACCAAACTTTTGTTTCAAACATTTGTTTTAATAATTGCAGATGCCTGATTTATATGACTATGGTAACGTTTAGCTATTGTTGACTTTTATAAGTAGATCCCAGTGTTTAAATTGATTAAGAGTATCTTCCGCTTCTTTTGGCGAACCCTTAACTTTATTCGTTCACTAATCGTTAATTTATTTTTATTGTTTATGGTGGTAATGGTCATCATTGCCCTCAGCAGTGTTAGCCCTGAACCCACAGAGCCCCCTACAGCGGCAGCCTTGCATTTAGTCCTTGATGGACAAATAGTAGAGCAGCGCCAGCGAGTAAACCCTATGGCCGAGTTTACTAACGAAATGTTAGGAAACACTGTAGAGAAAGAGTTCGACCTACACACAATAGTGAAAGCGATTGATGAAGCGAGAACCGATTCAAATATTACCGGCATCGTTTTGGATGTTGGCAGCATGCCAAGTACAAGCCAAACTAAACTTGCGACTATCGGCCAAGCTCTGCTTCATTTTAAAGACAGTGGCAAACCAATCATCGCTTACGCAGATTACTACGACCAACACCAATACTATTTAGCGAGCTTTGCCGACAGCCTACTGCTTAACCCTAAAGGTGCAGTATTAATGCGCGGCATGAACTCTCGACGTTTGTTCTTTAAAGATGCCATCGACAATTTAGACGTTACTACGCACATTTTTCGTGTAGGCACGCATAAGTCATTTGTAGAACCCTACCTTAGAAATGACATGTCGGAAGAGGCAAAACAAGATTTAGCACACTGGATGGACCAACTTTGGCAATCATACTTAACCACTGTTTCAACTAACCGCGAGTTAGCGGCTAATCATTTGATGCCAGAACCAGCAGCATTGTTGTCGCGTTTAAAAGAAGTTGATGGTGATGGCGCCCGCTACGCAGAAAAATTTGGCCTCGTTGACCAGCTCACCACGCGTACCCAAGCCAAACAATTGTTAATTGATACCTTTGGTGAATCAGATGACGGTTCGAGCTACAACAACAGAAGCTATGGCGAGTATGTACAAGGCCTAAGTAATGATGAACCAAGCGACAACACAATTGCAGTTATTGTTGCTCAAGGTGCCATTGTTGGTGGTAGTGGCCAAGAAAACGTGATTGCTGCAGATACCGTTATTGCTCAGCTTAATCAAGCGCTTGAAGACGAACAGGTAAAAGCGTTAGTGGTACGAGTAGACAGCCCTGGTGGTAGCGCATTTGCTTCAGAACTGATTCGTGAAAAGTTTCAACAGTTCCAGGAAAAAGATATACCGGTAATCGTATCTATGGGCAGCGTTGCCGCAAGTGGCGGATATTGGATTTCATCAACGGCTGACTACATTTTTGCTAGCCCAACCACTATTACTGGCTCTATTGGTATTTTTGGAATGTTTGCTACTTTGGAAAATGCTTTGGCTAAGTTAGGCATTAACAGTGACGGCTACGCAACCTCTACCCTCGCTGAAGTGAGTCCTTTCCAAGCTTTGCCAGATGACGTAAAACAGATCATTCAACTCAATGTTGAACACGGGTATAAAGATTTTGTATCACTGGTATCAAGTGGCAGAGACATTGCGCTTGAAGATATGGATAGCATTGCTGAAGGCAGAATTTGGACCGGCCAAGACGCCGTTGATAATGGCCTTGTCGATCAATTAGGCGGCCTGAACGATGCTATAGAATACGCGGCCAGCTTAAATGAGCTAGATGATTACCAAGTTAAGCGTTTAACACCCCCACTAAGCTCACGAGACCGCTTTATTGCCCAGTTGTTTGATTCGCAAATCGCTGGCGCATTAGAGTCTGCAATACCAAACTGGGCTTTATTGAAAACAGTGGCGGAGCAAGCGCCTGCTGTAGATAAGTTTAATGATCCTCTTGGCCAGTACAGTTTCTGCGCAGTTTGCGATCAAATGTAAGCACTATTCAGTTAATCTTAAACGGTTGATTGCTTTGAACTAACATCAGACTATAATTTCAAAAAACTTTTGAACTATAGTCTGATGAATCGAAAATCTATCTATATTGCCTACACAGGCGGTACCATTGGCATGCAACGTAGTGAAAGAGGCTACGTGCCAGTTGCTGGTTTCATGCGCGACTGTTTAGACGCTATGCCAGAATTTCAGCGTGATGAAATGCCTGAATTCACCGTTCATGAATTTTCCCCACTGATCGATTCTGCGGATATGGACCCACAGCATTGGCAGCTAATTGCTGAAGACATTCAAGCAAATTATGAAAAGTATGACGGTTTTGTAGTCCTGCACGGCACAGACACCATGGCTTACACCGCATCCGCACTTTCATTTATGTTAGAGAACCTAAGTAAGCCAGTAATTGTAACAGGCTCGCAAATTCCACTGAGTGAACTTCGTTCTGACGGCCAAACCAACTTACTCAATTCTTTATACCTTGCGGCCTACTACCCAGTTCATGAAGTCTGTTTGTTTTTCAACAACAAACTCCTGCGCGGGAATCGCAGTACTAAAGCGCATGCAGATGGCTTTGACGCGTTTATGTCACCCAATTTCCCGCCCTTGCTTAAGGCTGGAATAGACATAGAAATTATTGCCGGAGAGATTCGTCCAACGGGTATCAGCGCCTTACAAATTAGTCCGATCATTCCCCAACCTATTGGGGTTGTGAGTCTTTATCCAGGCATCTCTACTGAGGTCATCGCAAACCTACTTCAACAGCCCGTAAAAGCCTTGATACTGTTAAGTTATGGCGTAGGAAATGCCCCGCAACATCAAAAAATGACCGAATTATTAGAGCAAGCCTGTGACCGCGGCATTATCGTGCTTAACTTAAGCCAATGTTTAACTGGTAAGGTGAATATGGACGGATATGCCACAGGCAACGCCTTAGCAAAAGCTGGTGTGGTAAGTGGTGGGGATATGACTACCGAAGCCGCGCTGGCTAAACTACATTACTTGCTAAGCAAAAACTTACCTAGCAAGCGGATCCGCGACCTACTTTGCCAAGATATTCGCGGCGAGATAAGTATCTAATCGTTGTGTTGAGGAACACTAATGATGGTTTGTTCTTCTCGATATTGACGTTTTAATTCTTGTTTAGATTTCATCACTAATTCGCCATCGGTACCCACAGTAAAATGCTGGGGCTGATGGTTGTGCTTAGCTTGATACAAGATAACCATTTGTTGAGTATGATCGCGTTGTTCATCTGTTAGTTTGTTGCCGTCGGGCCATCGCCCGGTTTCAACAGCACTTAACATATTTTGATAAATATCGGGGCTCATAGCCGCCAACAACTTCTCTACATCCATTTATCACTCCTATAATGTTACTGAAACATTACCAAACCATTGATCCAGTGCCAAGCTATAAACTAAGCACTTAGGAAACAATGCTGATTTTTGAATGGACTAAATCAAAAAAATCTATGATAGTCTTACCTTTATCAACATCTGCTAATGATATTTATTCAGGAAAATGATTTGTCTTTTTTAAAGCCACTAGGCTGTAGTTTATGTTTAGTTGTACCACTTGTACTTAGTGGATGTGATGCAGGGTTTGATTTGTTCGGCTTTGGTAGTCGCTCAGTAAAAAGCATTTGTAAAAGTAACCCAGAGCTTTGTGAAGATTTAAATCGCGACGGCTGGTGTAAAAAGGAACGTTCAGCTGTCATTCTAAGTCGCTTCGATGAAATGACCGAAGTCACTGAACAACACCAGTATGAGCTGATAAAGAACTATCAGGCTTATAATTTTTGCATAGAACTGGCGGCCAGTATTGAACCCAAATACGACAAATCTCGTAAAACTCAGCGCGTAATTGGTTTGCTTACCTCTTTAGAAGAATTACAGCGTCTAGAAAACGATACGCGTGATTCTAGTCACCCCTATTTGTCGATGTATCACTGGACCCAATATCGCGATCTTGAGGCGCGAGACCGATTTTTGGCATTGGAAGGCCAAGCAGTGTTAAATCAACCTGATTTACAATGGACTTTAGCGATTCATTACAGCGGAAAGGATGCTAAGAAAACCATTAACATTTTGCAAAACGCCTTCAAGTTGTTTCCAGAAAAAGCGGTTATTCCAGCTAAGTATGCTGAAGCGATTACGTCTCAGTATATGAATTTAAAAGACTACCGCCATGCCTATTTATGGGCACAAATAGCCAGTCACTTTGATGATCACAGTAGGCAAGATTATTCTGGTTTGAATCACAAGTTGAAGTTGTCTGAAGAACAGCAAAAAATGTTAAAAGATGAAGCGGCAATTATCTACGAGCAAATAGACACAAGACAATACCGCTTATAAGCAAGGTTATTTACTCAGCAGTGAAACCTAAGGCTGCTGAGTTTATACAATAGCGTTCGCCAGTGTCAGTGGGACCGTCATTAAAGACATGGCCCAAATGCGCATCACATTGGCTACAACGCACCTCAATACGCTCCATGTTATGGCTTTGGTCTCGTACAAAGGTGACCACGCGGCTTTCGGCAATTTTGTCAAAACTCGGCCAACCACATCCCGAGTCAAATTTCGACACCGAGCTAAACAGTGGTAAATCACAACATACGCAGTGATACATGCCCTGCTCTTTATTATGCAACAGAGTGCCGGTAAACGGACGCTCTGTTGCTCCTTTCCTTGTCACTTGAAACGCAAGTTCGTTAAGCAAGCCTTGCCATTCTTGTTCATCTTTTACTATTTTAGTCACGATTTTGTTTGTTCCAATAACAGCATTGAACGGGCATTTAGTTTGACACTTTTAGTGTCTCTAAGTTTCTTAACGAAAATAGCTTGTTCATGCGCTGTATCCATTTGCTGAGTCCAATGTTGCGATGTTTCTACTGCAGGCAATATAAAATCAATAGCATGCGAACTAGCATTAATAATCCATAACCAACGCTCTTTCGATTGTCTTAGGTTTCGTATCTCTACTGCTACAGCCCACCCATGCGACTCATGCCAATCCTCTTGGTGCATAAAGTCACCGTCGTGGCGATACCAACGAACACTATGATGCTGGGAGTGACATTTTTCGTAACTGTCGTTTTCCAGCTGAAGATAATGAAAAACTCGTGAGCGTTTACGCAGTGCAATAAGCTGCTGACAAAATTCTAAAAACTGTTGCTCATGCGTATCTAACTCCCAATTAAACCAACTCATTTTGTTGTTTTGGCAGTATGCGTTGTTATTGCCTTGCTGAGTGCGGCTTAGTTCATCCCCACCAAGAAAGTGCGGTACCCCTTGCGAAAGCATTAAAGTGGCTAATAAATTACGCTTTTGTTTACGCCTAGTCGCGAGTACCTTTTTATCTTTTGTATCGCCTTCTTCGCCATAGTTAGCAGAGATATTATGACCATGGCCGTCACGGTTATCTTCGCCGTTAGCATGATTATGACGCTGCTCGTAGCTAACCAAATCGTCTAAAGTAAAACCATCGTGATAACAAATGTAGTTCACACTGGTGTGGATACTACGTCGACTCGCAAGAAATAAGTCGCGAGAGCCCATAATTCGGGTGGCCATTTCACCAAGCAAACCGTGTTCACCTTTCCAAAATGCGCGGCTTGTATCTCGGAACCGGTCGTTACACTCCATCCACCGCTCTGGAAAATGTCCTAGCTGGTAGCCATTTGGGCCAATATCCCAAGGCTCTGCTATCATTTTAGCCCGCGACAAAATAGGGTCTTGGGCCACAGCTTTAAAGAATGCAGCATGACTTGAAAAGTGATTATCTTCCCGGCCTAAACTGACCGCTAAGTCGAAGCGAAAACCGTCAACTTGCATTACGTCAACCCAATAACGAAGGCTGTCTAATACTAAACGTAAACTGATTGAATGATCTAAGCTCACGCTATTGCCACAACCAGTATTATTGGCGTATTGACTGTAATTTGGGCTGTCACCAATTTGATCAAACAGGTAATAATTTTTGTTATCAAGTCCACGGTAACAAAGGGTTGGGCCGTCAGATCCCGATTCTGCTGTGTGATTAAAAACCACGTCCAGAATCACCTCAATGCCATTGCGATGAAATTCGCGCACCATGGTCTTAAATTCTGTTACAGCATCAGATTTGGCGTAACGCGGTTCGGGCGCCATAAACAAAATGGGGTTGTAACCCCAATAGTTACTTAAGCCTAATGATTTTAAGCGAGGCTCCGACATAAACGCTGCGGTAGGCAGTAACTGTACCGACGTAATACCCAGACTCTTTAAATGATGGATACTGTGGCTATCCACCAAACCTAAGTAACTGCCACGATCGTCGCTATTTACTTTAGCGTTGAGCTTACTAAAGCCACGAACGTGAGTTTCATACATGACCATATCTTGGCGGTCGATGTTAGGTTTAGCTACGCCCTGCCAATCAAAATCGTCATCTCGAACAATACACTTAGGTATAAGGTCCGCATCATCTTCCTGGTAAGCTTTACTATCCCAGATAAGTGGTCGAGAAATGGCTTTTGCGTAAGGGTCTAGAATTAACTTTCGCGGATCATACCAACAGCCATGTTCAGGCTGGTATTTGCCGAACACCCGATAAGCATAAAATTGACTGGATTTAATACCTTCCACATACCCATAGCGAATACCGCCTTGCTTGCCGGGCAACACTAAACGAGAGATTTCGTTTTCTTGCTCATCAAACAAACATAACTCTATGTGTTTGGCATCACCGGCATGAATGGCGAAGTTACATCCATTGGCATCAAGCGTAGCGCCTAGGGGGAAATCTCTTCCAGGGGACACCTGATATTGACTCAGGCTAAAAGGTAAAGGCTTTAGTTGACTTCTTGTTGACATGTAAACCTTAGGTCCCCCTGCTTTGGGCAGGGGGAGTTATCAATTATTTAATCTACTTTGATTAAATACAATGTTGATAGTGGTGGCAAGTTTAATATCAGTGAATTTTCGCGACCATGGCTGGCAACCGCTTCAGATTGGAATTCAATTCCCGCATCGTAGTTACTGCCCCAATACATCTCTGAGTCAGTATTTAGAATGATGCGGTAACGCCCTTGCTCTGGTAAGGCTAAGCGGTAGTTGTTACGAGGTACAGGAGTAAAGTTACTCACTACAACAACTTTTTCTTGGCTATTAAGGGCATTACGCTGGAAAACCAGTACGCTTTTTTCCCAATCATCATGGTCAATCCATTCAAAGCCATTGGTATCGTAATCACCCTCAAACATTGCGGGATGGCCACGGTAGACTTTGTTTAGCTGCTTAACTAGCTCTTGCTGGCCTTTGTGCTTAGGAAACTCCAGCACATTCCACTCTAGGCTAGTATCATGGTTCCACTCACTAGCTTGAGCAATTTCGTTACCCATAAAGTTCAACTTCTTGCCCGGGTGAGCATACATAAATGCGGTATAGGCACGTAAGTTAGCGGCTTGTTGCCACTCATCTCCAGGCATTTTACCCAGCAACGAACCTTTACCGTGTACCACCTCATCGTGAGAAATGGGCAACACAAAGTTTTCGTCATAGTTGTACACCATGGCAAAAGTAATTTCGTTATGATGGTATTTTCTAAACGCAGGGTCTTTTTGCATGTAGTCCAAAGAATCATGCATCCAACCCATGTTCCACTTAAAACCAAAGCCTAATCCACCGGTAAAGGTTGGGCGTGAAACGCCGGCAAAAGCGGTAGACTCTTCAGCAATGGTCATCGCATGTGGATATTGGCGATACACTTCTTCGTTAAACCATTTTAGTAGGCTAATTGCTTCGTAGTTGTGGTTGCCACCATCTACATTAGGTACCCACTCGCCTTCTTCGCGCGAATAATCCCAGTAAAGCATTGAGGCAACAGCATCAACTCGAAGACCATCTACATGGAACTTATCTAACCAGATGAGTGCGCTGGCCACCAAGAACTGACGAACCGTATCCCGACCGAAGTCGTAGATGTAAGAGTTCCAGTCATTATGCCAACCGCGGCGAGGATCTTCGTACTCGTAAAGGTGGGTTCCGTCAAACTGAGCCAAGCCGTGTGAATCACTAGGGAAATGCGCCGGTACCCAATCTACAATCACACCGATACCATTTTGGTGGCACTGGTCGACTAAGAATTTAAAGTCATCAGGATTACCGAAACGGCTAGTAGGCGCAAACAGGCCAATAGGTTGATAACCCCAAGAGCCATCAAATGGGAACTCTGAAATAGGCAATACCTCAATATGGGTGTAACCCATCTCTTTGATGTATTCCACAAGCTCTACAGCAAGCTCTCTGTAGCTCAAATAGTTATTACCTGTGTCTTCAATCTTACGACGCCAAGATCCTAAATGAACTTCGTACACGCTCATTGGTTGATGGCGTTTATCATTATTCTGCGAATCAATCCAAGCCTGATCATTCCATTGGTATTGGTCGTGATCCCAAACTACAGAAGCAAACGACGGGTATTGCTCAGAGCTGAAACCTACCGGGTCAGTTTTGTGTGGGAGAGAATGTCCGTGGCGATCTTTTAATTCGTATTTGTATTTAGTGCCCGCGTCCAAGCCAGGTACAAACAATACCCAGTGGCCGTCTAGTGAGCGCTGCATTGGTAAACGACGACCATCCCAGTGATTAAAATCACCAATTAAACTAACCGCTGAAGCGCTAGGCGCATACACCCCAAAACGCACACCTTTAACCGCGACGCCATCAACCTCAATAGTTTTAACCTGAGCACCCAATACCTGATAAAGGTTTTGTGGTGCATGAGACATAGTCGCTAAGCCTTCGTAGGCAACTTCAGTAAACTGATAAGGGTCGATAACTTTAATTTTGTTATCACCAAAATCGACTTCAAGTTGATATGCAAAGGCTTGGTCTGTGTCAAACTCTAATTCGAATAAGCCTTGCGGCGATAGCTGACTCATGGTACCCAGCACATCGCCTTTAAGGGACAATACAGAGACCGATTTAGCGTCTGGTTGCCAAGCTCGCAACACTAAACCCTTACCGCTTTTTACAGCGTTTAAACCCAGTGAGTTAAATGGTTCGCTTAAGCGAACGCTAGACAATTGTTGAACTAATTGAGAAACCTGAGAAGACAAAGATCGTTTCATTATTATAGTTACCTTAAGGTCCTGAGAATAAGGGGATTTGGTCATTTAAGCTTAGGTTAGCGCAAGTCTCCAAGCTTTTCTCAATTAATAGGGATTAAAGTGAGATAGAAAACATTTTCATAGGCAAAAAAAAGCGCTCCTAGGAGCGCTTGATTACAATTTCGTCAATGTTACTTGCTAACTTTAGCGCGAGCGTCAGATAGTGAGTACATTAAGTGTTGAACATCGTGATTATTAAATAAGTCACTTAAGTTCCATGACAACTTACGGCGCCAGTTTGGATACTCGCTTGACGTGCCCGGTACGTTAACTGGTTTGTCCATTTCCATCCAATCTTCTAACTGAACAGATAACAAGTTACAGCTACCTTTGGCCATATGAACTTGGATACCGTAGTTTAGGCCTTTATCCATGCCCACCCAATTCACATCACGTGAGATGTAGTCTGGAATGCTCTGGTGACCGTGTAAGGTATCAAGCAATTTCTGCTTGTTCTCATGACGATCTTGGTAAAGGCTTTGCAATACTTCTTCGTCTGGGTAGATACCTAGTTCGCGACCTAAGGCTAAATCATCACAATGCCAGAAACCGCGAAGAGTAGGCATATCATGCGTGGTTACCGCAGACATTGCTTGCTCTGGGTAATGCGCTGGAGAAATAAAACCACCGTCTTCCGCTTGCTCGAAGAAGAAAATACGGTAAGAGTGAACACCGTTTTCTTGCAACACTTCAAAAATGCCGTCAGGTACAGTACCTAAATCTTCACCAATAATCAGACACTGATTACGGTGACTTTCTAGTACCAAAATACCTAGTAGGTCTTGGATTGGGTAGTAAAGGTAAGCACCTTTATCAGCAGAGTCTTCTACAGGCACTAACCATAAACGTAATAATGCCATGGCGTGGTCAATACGTAATGAACCACAAGAGCGCATGTTAGAACGGAACAAATCAACCATTGGTTGGTATTGCTGTTCTTCTAGAACCGATGGGTCCATTGGAGGTAAACCCCACTTTTGACCTAAAGGACCTAGGATGTCTGGTGGTGCGCCAACACTAGCATCTAGCGAGTAAAGATCGCCATTTGCCCAAATCTCAACACTGCCTTCACTTACACCTACAGCTAAATCACGGTATAGGCCCATTGCCATACCCGAATCTTTGGCCACTTGGTCAACAGCGGCTAATTGCTCATCGGCAATCCACTGTAACCATAAGTAAAAATCAACATCGTCTTGGTTGGCTTTAACCCATTCGGCTACTGCAGGTAAATGGTACTCTTTGTACTCATCAGGCCAAGCTGGCCAACCCCATGCATTGCCAATGGTGTCGTATAAATGTGCTTGTAGTGCATCGTAAGTTGCTTGAGCAGCTAAGCTCTCGCCACCTTCTTTGATAAAACTACGGAAAGCATTAGCACGCTTAGAGCGGCCTTTTTGAATGGTTTGGAACTGCTTAAAGACTAGTTTAAGTGCTTCAATTTTAGCTTCAGTTACACCGGTGTAGTCTACCCACTCGCTACTACGTAGCTGTTCTAAGCGATTTTGGAAAACACTACTTGCTACTAACGCAGCTGCGTCTGACTCAGTAAACTCACTAATCGCTTCAACATCGATGTAAACAACATTCAACCAGCGACGAGATGATGGGCTGTAAGGGCTAGCCGCTTCTGGGTTAGCAGGGTATAAAGAATGGATTGGATTTAGACCAACAAAATCACCGCCTTTTTCAGCAATGTTTTTAACCAATACTTGTAGATCTGAGAAGTCACCAATGCCCCAGTTGGTTTCGGTGCGAAGACAATAAAGCTGTACACTTGGGCCCCATACCTTTTTACCGTTGGCAATATCTGGCTGAATGTATGCTGCTTGAGGCGCAACAATATAACGAGTTTCAGCTAATACCTTACGACCACCTTTTAACGAGATACTTAAATTGTGGTAACCAATAGGTAATTCTAGACTTAGGCTAACGGTGTAAGCTTGATACTCAACTTCGTTTATAGCGTGAGCTTCAATTAGCTCGCCATCAACAGGGGTAATTTGCCCTTTAAACTGTTCACCCTGCTCTGTGCTTAACTTCCAAGTAAACTCTTGGTTAGCTAATTCAATAGGAACACGGATTTCAAGTGGATATTCTGAAGCAACACGAACCACTTTTACCACTGGCATTACTTGCTGCCAATAGTTAAGCACGTCTTCTTCATAACGCTGTGCTAATTGCTCTGCATTATCTACTGGATAACCTAGCGCCTTTAACAGTTTTAATTTGCTTTCAGGTACGACTTGCGCCGGATTTCCCCAAGCATCAACGTAGCTGGTTTCAATGCCGCGAAGCTTTACCAACTGTTCAATGATTTGATCTGACATAACATTTCCCGAGTTATTGCTTTTATCTAACTAATTATTGTTTTTTTAGCGCGTGTATTGTACTCATCCTAACGCTCGATTTTTCGATCTAGCACAAATTTCGCTAAATTAATTTTATCTGAGATTGAGTGATATTGATTGTTTTTTTTTACTTCTGAGCTAATACTTCTTCCTGCAAATGTTAGCTTGCTCATTTTTAAGGCATTAATTGATGTCGCGCAAATTAATCGCCGATTCGACTTGAAGAAATTTGAAAATGTTGTAAGTTTACAACCAAATTATACATCTGTTAACACTAGGAACATTAGGTATCACTATGACAATTAAAGTTGGTATTAACGGTTTTGGCCGTATTGGACGTTTCGTATTCCGTGCTTCTGTTGAGCGCAACGACATCGAAGTTGTAGGCATTAACGACTTAATCGACGTTGAATACATGGCTTACATGCTTAAGTATGACTCAACTCACGGTCGCTTCAACGGTAGCGTAGAAGTAGTTGACGGTAACTTAGTAGTAAACGGCAACGTTGTTCGCGTTACTGCTGAGCGCAACCCAGAAGATCTAAAATGGGATGCTATTAGTGTAGATGTAGTTGCTGAAGCAACTGGTATCTTCCTAACTGACGAGACTGCTCGTAAGCACATCACTGCTGGCGCGAAAAAAGTAGTTCTTACTGGTCCTTCTAAAGACGCTACTCCTATGTTCGTAATGGGCGTAAACCAAGCTTCTTACGCAGGTCAAGACATCGTTTCTAACGCTTCTTGTACTACTAACTGTTTAGCGCCTATCGCTAAAGTACTAAACGACAAGTGGGGCATCGAATCTGGTCTTATGACTACTGTTCACGCTACTACTGCTACTCAAAAAACTGTTGACGGTCCTTCTGCTAAAGACTGGCGCGGTGGTCGTGGTGCTTCTCAAAACATCATCCCTTCTTCAACTGGTGCTGCTAAAGCTGTAGGTGTTGTACTTCCTGAGCTAAACGGCAAACTAACTGGTATGGCTTTCCGCGTACCTACTGCTAACGTTTCTGTAGTTGACCTAACAGTTAACCTTAAAGAAGCTGCTAGCTACGAAGAAATTTGTGCTGCTATGAAAGCTGCTTCTGCAGGCGAAATGGCTGGCGTACTTGGTTACACTGAAGACCAAGTTGTTTCTCAAGACTTCATCGGCGAAACTCAAACTTCTGTATTTGATGCAAAAGCTGGTGTTGCTCTAACTGACAAATTCGTTAAAGTTGTATCTTGGTACGACAACGAAATCGGTTACTCAAACAAAGTTCTAGACCTAATCGCTCACATCTCTAAATAAGAAATGTAGCTTTTAAGCTAGAATATTAAAGCGACCTTAGGGTCGCTTTTTTTATAGGTAAAATTTATGATCCTAGAAAAGCTCCAACTCAAAGTCGTCAAGCAGCTAGATAATGCCGTGTTCGAAGTACATAACAACGAAGGAATGGTGTTCTATTGGGTTGACCACCCTGCAGCAAAGGCTCTTATTGCCCAACAAGGCGCCCACTTGGTGAGTTACCGCCCTAACCCTGGCGAAGAAAAACTTTGGTTAAGCGATGATAGCTTATTTACCAAAGGAGCAGCGATACGAGGTGGTATACCTATTTGTTGGCCAAATTTCGGTAATCTAGGTAACGAAAACAACACTAAGCATGGTTACGCAAGAACCAGCTTGTGGACGCTAAACACCATTACCACTAGCCAAGAGCATTGCTACCTAAACTTTTCGCTGCCAAGCAGCTCTAACTCAGGAGTCGCGTTAAGCTGTAGTTTTACTTTAGGGGCAGAAGCTAGAATCGAATTAGTCACTACTAATCACAGCGAAAAAAGCTTCGAATATACTGGCGCCTTGCACAGTTATTTCATTACTGATGTAAAAAAACTACACATCGGATCACTTGGCGATCAATATATTGATTCAGTATCAAGCACAAAAGTAGATAATGTCGCTAGTTTTACCTTAAGTGACGAAACAGATCGCATCTATTTGCAGCCTCAATCGGTCAGTCAGCTAGTTTTTGGGGCATCTAAAACAACCATAGAACATCGTGGTCACGACAGTGTAGTGGTATGGAATCCTGGCGATAAACTCGCAAACAAAATGCCAGATGTAAGCAGTGCGGAGAACTTTATTTGTGTAGAAACAGCGATAACCCAGCAACCACAAGCTGTGAAACCGCAGCAATCGCATAAGCTGGTTCAAATAATACGCTAAAAAAACAAAGCCCCAACGCTTACGATTGGGGCTTTATGTCGTTATTGGCTATAAGGGCTTATACCTTAGTAATGCCAAACACTTGGTTTTCTTGCTCTTGTACTCGGATAAACGTCGTCCGTTTAGTCAACTCTTTAAGTTCAGACGCACCAACATAAGTACACGCCGAACGTACGCCGCCTAACACATCTTGAACAGTTAACTGAACGCTGCCTTTATAAGGAAGCAATACCGTTTTACCTTCAGATGCTCGATACTCGGCTACACCGCCGGTATGCTTATCCATTGCAGTTTGTGAGCTCATTCCGTAGAACTTCATGAACTTCTTGCCATCTTGCTCTACAACTTCGCCGCCATTCTCTTCGTGAGCGGCTAACATACCGCCTAACATCACAAAGTCAGCGCCGCCGCCAAATGCTTTGGCTACGTCACCAGCTTGGGTACAACCGCCATCACCAACAATTTGTCCACCTAAACCATGAGCAGCGTCAGCACACTCAATAATGGCCGACAACTGAGGGTAACCAACCCCTGTTTTAACGCGAGTAGTACAAACACTGCCAGGGCCAATACCCACTTTTACGATATCAGCACCGCTAAGTATCAATTCTTCTACCATCTCACCAGTAACTACGTTACCCGCTACAATCACTTTATCTTGGAAAGTGTCTCGCATCTTGCGAACAAAGCTTACAAAATACTCAGAGTAGCCATTTGCAACATCTACACAGATGAACTGTAGGTTTTTATTTAGCGCTAAAATTTGCTTCGTTTTTTCAAAGTCAGCATCCGAGGTGCCACAACTCACCATTAAGTACTTTATCTTGTCTGCCGGCATAGCAGATAAGAACTCAGACCATTGCTCAATACTGTAGTGCTTATGTACCGCCGTCATCATTCGGTGCTCGGCTAAGGCTTTTGCTAAACCAAATGTTCCTACCGTATCCATATTGGCAGCAATAACAGGTACGCCTTCCCATTGACTGCCAGTATGTTTGAAGGTAAAATTCCGATCTAGTACAACCTGCGAACGGCTCTTTAATGTTGAACGCTTTGGTTTGATTAAAACGTCTTTAAAACCCAGCTTTATATCTGTTTCAACTCTCATCTACTTCTCTGCTAGTTATTAGGCACAAAACCCGAAGAGTATAGCAAACCTTTATTGATGACAAAAACATTAATAATATACCCTCTTCGCTCTCTCAAGCAGACACAAAAAAGCCAGCACTTAGGCTGGCTTGAGATATGATGATTAACGCTTAAGCGTTCCCCTTCACCTTTATCTGATTGTTTTTTGCAAAACCTAACATACGATCTAGCGGTACCAATGCCCGATCAATAAGGGCTTCATCTACAAACACTTCTTTACCAGTACCGTCTAACAAAGCTTCCTCAATAGCCTTTAAGCCATTCATCGCCATCCACGGGCAATGCGCACAAGAGCGACAAGTAGCACCGTTGCCACCGGTTGGCGCTTCAATCATTTCTTTATCTGGGCAAGCTTGCTGCATCTTGTAGAAGATGCCTTTGTCTGTGGCCACTATTAGCTTCTTATGCGGCAAAGACTGTGCAGAAGCAATCAACTGACTAGTAGAGCCTACAGCATCAGCCATCGCTACAACGCTTTCTGGAGACTCAGGGTGAACCAATACTGCTGCGTCTGGGTATTGCTGTTTTAACTGTTGTAAGGCTTTTGCTTTGAACTCGTCATGCACGATACAGGCGCCCTGCCATAACAACATATCGGCGCCTGTTTGCTTAGCAACATACCCGCCAAGGTGTTTATCTGGCGCCCATATAATCTTATGACCTTCAGCGTCTAAGTGCTCTACCACATCAACTGCAATGCTAGAGGTAACTACCCAATCAGCACGTGCTTTTACCGCCGCAGACGTATTAGCGTAAACCACTACAGTATGGTCAGGGTGAGCATCACAAAACGCGGCAAACTCTTTTTCAGGACACCCTAAATCCAAAGAACAGGTTGCCTCTAAGGTGGGCATGATCACTTTCTTTTCAGGGGTAAGGATCTTTGCAGTCTCCCCCATAAAGCGCACGCCAGCAACCAGAAGAGTTTTTGCGGGATGGTTATTACCAAAGCGAGCCATTTCCAATGAATCGGCGACACAGCCACCAGTTTCCTCGGCCAAAGCTTGAATCTCAGGGTCGGTATAATAATGCGCCACCAATACAGCATCTTCTTCTACGAGCAGTTGCTTAATGCGCGCTTTATGCGCTGCACGTTGCTCATCATCAAGCGGAGCTGGTTTAGGAGGAAATGGGTAAATGGTTTCGTTAAAATATTCGAGCTGCTGCATAACTACATCTGAGATAAAATAATTCGAGTATTATACACAGTGAGCTAAGCGAATGGCAGTTATTGGACTAAAGAATTAGTGGCTATTTCAGTGAAAAACTAGAAGAGATTGGTGGGTTGTGAAGGATTTGAACCTTCGACCAATTGATTAAAAGTCAACTGCTCTACCAACTGAGCTAACAACCCGTAGATAAGTAGCAACAACAGCAGTGGTGGGTTGTGAAGGATTTGAACCTTCGACCAATTGATTAAAAGTCAACTGCTCTACCAACTGAGCTAACAACC
>NZ_JAUOSJ010000019.1:0-52187 GCF_030548385.1 Agarivorans sp. 1_MG-2023
AATAGGATTTTGGTTTGGCTGATCTCTTTCTAACTCTGGCACCAGCGATAACCAAGGGTTTGGAGTCGCCAATACTAATGGGCTAATTAAGCCAGCAAAGACAAAACATAATATTCGTAACATAGTTCACCTGAAGTCCTCTGAACTATGCCAAGGCACAGTTCAGAGGTAATAGCTTATTTACTCAGCGTCTAAAGCGCCGCGCATTACATTGTAAATCGCAGTGTTGTCTACCGAACGGCCAACAAAGGCATGTGAATTTAAGCCCCAAGAAGCAATAGGTACATCAACGTTAGTATGGCTTCCCCACTTCCAACTGACTTCTGGTACTACACCTACACCGTTGGTTTTCTCAAGCTTCAAACCACCCGTTTCGTGATCGGCAGTTACAATGACCATTGAGTCACTGCGTAAATCAGCCCAGTTAGCGACTTCTTCAACCGTGGTATCAAAGGCAATGGTTTCATGAATCAAACGCTCTTCATCGTTAAGGTGACCAGCAAAATCAATTTGCGAACCTTCTACCATTAAGACAAAGCCATTAGGATTTTTAGACAGAATATCTATGGCTACTTGAGTCATTTCATTCAGCTGGGGAATGTCTTGCTCTTCGTAACTTTTCTGATCGCCAAGCGGTAATACATAAGGGATTTCGTCTTCACCAAAAATACCGGCAAATAAAATTTCTGCATCAGGGTCTGTTGCAGGTAACGCAGCTACCGCCGGGATCATGTCAGTTTTGTTTTTAACGATGGTGTAACCACCTAGCGCAGCCTGCTGGCTAATCACGTCTACGTCATCAACTTGCTTACTGCCACATAAGGCAACGTTTGGCTTTACGTCGCCAAACATACTTTTTGACAAGGTAACAAAGTCATTTCGGTTCGGACCGTGTGAAGCAAAAGCTGCAGGTGTAGCATGCACACAGTGCGACGTAGCAACAATACCTACTGATTTACCCTGTTTTTGAGCATATTCCAAAATGGTTTCTAAATCAGAACCATCACCCGGACGCGCTTGAGCAATGGTGCCAGAGATAGCTTTACGGCCTGTCGAAATAGCGGTTGCCGCGGCGGCTGAGTCGGTATAGTAATTCATGCCTAGCTCGGCAAGATTTTCGTAACCTAGAGTATCAGCGCTGGCGGTTTTAATATCACCACGATGCTTGCCAGATTCTAGGAATAAGGATTCACCTTGATAAGCACGAGTAATATCAATTTGCCCATAACCCATACCATCGCCAATCATCATTACAATGTTGTTCGCAGATACGACCTCAATAACATCTATGTCTTGGCTGTCGCTAGCTTGGCCTTTGTTAATGCTAAGGTTTACTTGATAACGGCCTAGAGAATCGGCGGTAGCTAACTGACGAATACCCTCAATGGTTTGAGCCTCGTCGTTGGCTAAACCAACTGTAATATCACCTTCCGTTTCCCACGTATAACTTTGAGCAAAGGTACTGCCATCGGCGGTAACACTGGTGGCTAAATCAGGTACGGTGATGGTGTCGTGACCCACTACCGCGCGCATTTTAGACAAGGTTAGTGGCACCGCTTGCTGGCCATCGCCCAAGGTTGATAAAGAGAATACATAAGTACCCGCTTCAACCTGCGCAGACATTTTTCCGCCAGGGTAAGTCGTTAATGACGACTCACCTTCGCTTAGGCTAATTGGTTGGTTATCTAAAGAACCGTAAACCAAAGGTTTATCTATACCTTGATGCAGGTTAAAGCTAATGGTGCCAGCTTCAGCAAATTTTACCTGTAATTGGTAGTTACCGGCACCCGCGTAGCTAAACTCGCTGCTGTCATTAGCAGTCCAATCGTTAAAGGTACCCACTAAGTACATCGCTTGGCTTAAGTTATCTACGTCGGTATCGGTGATGTTTTCAATTAATAAGGTGGGGTTGTTAATCGTGGCCGACGAATCTAAGGTAAAGCGATACACTTGGTCTTCATCGCTGGAAACTGTGATATCCATATTTTGGTTACCAAAGTCGTCATACTTGCGTTGCAGCTCCATTGGAATATCAAATACCACTTCGGCATCAGCGTCTTCACCAATGGCTAAGTCACGCTCAGCGCTCCAGCTTGGATCAGAGATTTTAAATGAGTACTCACCGGGCTGCATGCTGAACAAAGCTATGTACTCGCCTTCTCCCTGGTAATGCAGTTGTGCTTCTGGGCGCGACGACCAGCTATTCATAGAACCTTTAATGTACAAACGGCAATCTTTGTTGGCGTCTTCAGCGATCTCTTCTTCGCTACATTTAAATGGCCCTAAATCGATGCTGTCTGCGATTGGCGGATCAACATACACATATTCTGTGTCGTCAGAACATCCTGCTAAAGCAGAAGCAATTGATACCCCAGCCACTACTTTTAATACTTTCCCTAATTGCATTAGATTTCCTCAATAAGTACTAATTAACTTGCGAATACATCGAAATAAATACCGCGGGAAAACTAGACCCGTAACATTAAACTTTTATTAACCCATTGATATATAGAAAATAAATATGGCAAAAAACTACCAACAAAGATCATTTAAAGATGAAAAATAGGGGGATAACACTAACGATTGTTTAAGAAAGCCTTTTCATGGGGCGGTGAAAACATTTTCAAAAAGCGAAAAATAAATAATAAGAAATATATGTGACAAGCATAAACGGGCTTGCCAAAGTGAGCCTATTTACCGGGTTCTTATTTCCTTTTAGTAAACAAACACAGAAACCGCTATGTGGCCGCGGCCTCTGCATGTGAAACTCACCGAATTAACTTAGCCCTAAATGACTAATAAAAGGGCTGATACACCTACAACTACCCCAACAATGCTGAGCACACCATAGATATGAGTGAGCTTTTTAGAGTTCTGCACTTTTCCCCCCAAATCTTGCTGTAAGCTTATAATTTGTTGCTCAAGCTTATGAACTCTTTGCTCATGCTCTGCCAGCTGAATCGTTTGCTCTGCATCTAGCTTCTCTTTCTCGCTTAAAGATGAACTTAGAGCAGACAGTTGGCTTTTATTCTCATCGATATTCTGGAGGTTTTCTTTAATCGAAGAAGCATTAGTTTGAATGCTAGAGAAGTTATCTACGATTTTAGTTTGATTCGACTTAATGCTCGTTGAGTTGCTTTGCACACCAGCAGCATTTGACTCAATGCCTTGCTCAATGGCTAAACGAAGTTCTACTTGTTCTTTGATTTTTTCGACAATTTTACGTTCATTTTTTTGAGACTGTCCTAAATCTCCGGTAATAGTTTCTTGCTCTTGATCTAGCTCCACTAACTTATCAACTAAAGCACCATAAAAGCCTCGTAACACCTCATTCTTCACATGATTTAGCTCAATCAAAAACATCACGACTTTTTGAGTGGCATGCAGGTTTAAACCCAGAGACTTCACCTGACTGGCAATTTGTGCATCAGTTTTTCCTCTTAGATTACTTAACAGGCCGGTTTTAATCTCTTCACCATTTATGTCTTCAACATTGCTCATAGAATGCTGAAGCTGTTCTTTAAATTCACCCAAACGAGAGACTAATTCTTGTACATGCGTTTGATCTTGACGAGTCAGCTGATTAGATTGTGGCAAACTTATTGTTGTATCTTGATTGGTACCTGAATTTGTCATTTTGTTCTCCTATTAAAACTCAATATCTTCTCGTACAGCAATCTTTCGCGATGATACTGTTGTTAGCCTTTCCGTGTGACTTTCTACTTCTGTAACCAGCAATACGCTTGACTGAACATAGCTTTCTAATGAATTAACCATTTGTATGTTCATTCTGGATGACTCTATTAGTTGAGTTGCAGATTCTTGTAAATGCTGCTTGGTTTCGGTGTAGCCACCCACAATAAAATCTACAATTTTTGGCACAAACTCATTCAGGTAGTGACCTGTTATACCAAAGCCCATAGCCGAAATTATTGCAGCAATAAAGGGCGCCATTGGCCCTGCGATGGGGGTTAGTTGAGCTTCAAACACAAGATCCATGCTTCCCCAAAAAACAGTATTCGCACTCAGTACGATGGTCTGGGTAGCTTTCTCAATTAACTGCTCTTTAGTCATCGTGTTTCTGTTTTTATATAGATCCCAAGCTGCAGAGCCCAAGTCATAGAGATTTTTAGCCAACTGATACATTTGACTAATGGCTTTGCTAAAGGCGTTTACGACAAATTCAAATACCCCCTTCAGCATCTCAGAGATGTTGGTCAGCTGGTTTTTAAGGATCTGAAATATCTTTTTCAGCAACCGCTTAAGCCGTTCGATAAACATATGTTCACCCGACAAAAAGAAGTCCACCAGTTCGTCCTTAAAGGCTTGAATACTCTCTGTAATAGCCTTCTCCACCATTGACCAACCACCATTTTTAAGCGCTTCTTTACCTGCTCCCATGGCCAGTTCGGCTCTGCTCTCTAAACTGTCTTTTACTTTTTTTGCTTCTATATTCGATCGAGAACCTTGCTGGTTTAAGAGCTCTTCCTTGGCATTAACGACATCATAATCTTCAGAGCTTCTGGCCTCCTGAATCAACGATGCTTCCAAGGCTGCAGCAGCCTCAGGACTCTCGCATTCAATCACCTTTACAGTACAGCCTTCATCAAACTCAGCTTGTAACTTATATTTCTCACCATTTTTTTCTTTTTGTTTATTCTCATTAAGATGACCAGCCTGCCAGCGCTTTTTAACATTAACCGCATCGCCGATATAACGAACATTGCCTTGCTTGTCATACACTACGTACACACCCGGTTTATCAGTAGTGCTTGCCAACCCCTCAGCTTGCCCATTTTTAACGGTAAATTCACTATCGAACTTTAGCGATGCTAGGGAGAGGATCCCGTGCGAAAAGCTTTTGCTTATGACTTCTTTCCACACAGAGCCACGTTGTGCCACTTCGATAGCGTCTTTCGCCGATGCAGCTTTAATCGTATTTTTAAACGTAGATTTAATCCCAGGCTGCTGCCCAGAAGTAGGAGTGCGACTGCGATTACGGTAACCCGCGATGAGCTTACGATTAATATTTTCTATCGCCTTATTCACAACTTGATCCTGAACAGGACTTAACTTTCTGAGCTCTTCCATAGATTCTCACTTAATGTTTTTTCAAATTTGGTAGTACTACACTGCATATGCATCAGCGAGTTCTTCGATTGTTTTTTTAATCTCATTTACCCAACAATCTGGCTCTAAAACGTGTATCCGTGAATTAAGGCTAAACAGCCACCAGAGGGTTTCTTTATTGTTAGGGACTTTAGCCATCAACCTGTAAGGGCGTGGTTCTTGTTTATCACGCTGTATTTTTTGACTATCGCTGATGGGTGCTTCTTTGAGAGTGATTGCCAACTCACTGCTAATGTTGGCAATGAGCATTACATGAGCTTGAGGCGATTCACTCCAACCCAGCGCGCCAGATTGCAAATACTCGTCTAAATTGAAATCTGCTGGTGACGCGCAACTTTCGGCCTGTACTTGAGCTTTACGGAAACGGTGAAGTGCGTAAATAGTAGGTGTTTCATAGCCCTCTACAATGGCTACGAGGTACGAACATTTGGATTTATTAACAATACCGAGAGGGTTAAGAATGAGCTCTCGCTCTTTAGATTTCTTGCGGCTGTAATAACTTACCTTGACCTGCTGCTCATGAAGCAACGCGTCACTTAGTTGCTGCCATACTTGCTGATTTATCTCCGGGAGCACAAACTGGAGGCCATCAGGAATAGTTCTCACCTTACTTCGCCATTTGCTTAATTCGTTCTGCTGTAGCGCATTTAAGTGGCGCTTAGCTTGATTGGTTTCCCTCGTAATTAGCGATAGCGCTGCATTGGGTAATTGACGTTTAAGAAAGGGCTCGGCCAATGCAAAAGCGAGTGATGTAGCAGTATCAATGGCAGGCAGTGAAGATGAGTATTCAGCAGTTAAGCTCCAACGATAAGGCTTGCTAGATTCATCTACTATTAGCGGGAATATACTAGAAAGTTTTTGTAAATCTCTTTGTATGGTTCGCTCTGATACCTCGAAGCCTCGTTCTAACAAGCGTTCCATCAATGTAGTGCTTGCAATACGTCCCGGTGGCTTTGGGATCATTTGCAACATACTGAGTTGCCTTAACAGCGGATCCTTGGCTAGCGACATACAAATTCCTTAAACTACTGAGGTGTATGCATACGCTACAACCAATCTGCGACAAATCATGTCGCAAGACATTATCATTTTAAATCATACGTTTATATTACATAAAGCCAAGAGAACGGAGTCACACTTCCTGGCTCATTTTCCCCTTTAAATAAAAAAGGGAAGCATATGCTTCCCCTTGTATTGATCAGTGATAGTAAACAGTTTTATACCTTAAAATTGGCAATACTGGCTTGTATCAATCCACTCAATTGACCCACTTTTTCAGCCTGTTGAGCTGTGTGCTCGGTACCTTCTAAACTGCGTTGCGCAGCCGATTCAATATCTTGCATCTCGTTGACGACTGTTTCCGAGGTATTTAACTGTGCATCACAAGCAGCCGTTACGTCATCCAGCAAGTTAGTAATATCGCTAACTAACTGGTGAGTCGTTGCTACTGATTGCTGCATTTCCGACATCAGTTCAAAACTAGCGCTAGCTTGGCTGCGCCCTTGCCGCATTTGCCCTTCGGTTTTTTCTGCACCTTTGACTAATTCTCCCATCATTTGCTCAATTTGATCGGTAGAACCACGGGTTTGCTTGGCTAAGTTCCTTACCTCATCAGCCACTACCGCAAAGCCGCGACCATGCTCTCCTGCGCGAGCCGATTCAATGGCGGCATTTAACGCCAGCAAATTAGTTTGCTCTGCAATGCCATTAATCACTTCTAAGATCTTACTGGCATCTTTACTATTTTGCGCCAGCTCTCGCATATCTTCAGATGCGCTATCCACCTGCCCCACTAGCTGCTTTATTTCAGAGGTGGCGGATTGAGTCAGCTGATTGCCGTGTTCGGAGGCTTCATCAATCGCAATCGCAGAGGTATCAGCACTGCGTACATGATCAGCCACTTCGCTAAAACCTTGCGATAACTGACCAATATGGTGGCTAACTTCGCCAACCACTTGCTGCTGTTGGCCCATTTGGTCTTTAGATTGCTGAGCCAAATCATTTAGCTGCCCTGCTGCCAAATTAAGCTCCACCACGTTAGTATTAATAGTGGTTACAGTGGTTTGCAGTAATGCAATAAACTGGTTAAAGGCTTCGGCTAGCTGCGCTAACTCATCCTTGCCTTTTACTTTAAGCCGCTGAGTTAAATCACCATCTCCTTGAGCAATCGCTTGCATCGCTTCAACCATGGTCACAATAGGTTGGCGAATCAAACGGGTAATTATCCAGCCCATGAGTAGCGATATCACCACAATAGACAAACCAAAGGCCATATTAGTCCAGGCGGTTTGTTGTAATTGTTGGCTAATGGCTCGGCTAGAATTACTGAGCACTTGCCATTGATGTTGCTGGCTGTCACTCGCACCCTGCACCACTTGCTCAGCGGCAGGGTTTAATAGGTCTTCCATTAGCAATTGACGCTCTTGCAGTAACTCAAATAACCGAGAGGCCGAGGTAGCCAGCTCGGCAACGTCTTTAGCCACAAGCTTAATCCAGGCTTTGTGGTGCTCTCGGTTTAGCCCTTTTTGTAAATCTAACAAGGCATTTTCTGCACCAAATAGCTCTAAATAGAATTGGTCTTTACTGCGATCATCTTGGCGGTTTAAATGGCTCATTAAAGCAATAGCAGCGGCTTGAATATGATTCGCTAAATTAACGGTTAATCCCGGTAAACGGCCAGAGTTCAGAGGATCTAAGGTGGCATGAATATCAGCGCTATTGGCCAGCGCATGTGGTACTAACTGGCGTAACACAGCATTTTCAAGACGGCTCACTTCTGCTAATAAAGGAACCAATTCAGCGGCAAAATGTTGGTCTAGCAACTGGGAGTTACTGGTAATCTGTTCGGCGTTATCAAAACCAGCAAGGTGAGGACTCCCTCCTAGTTGCTCCGCCTGTTGCGATAACTGTTGGTAGCGCTGTAATAACTGAGGGTCTTCGCTTTGGCTAAAGCGTGATTGCACCACTAAACGCTGTAAAGCATTTACCGACAACTCACCCGCTAAGCGGGCTCGTGGCTCAACTTTTTGCGAAAACTCAACGGTTTGTTGCTCAACATTTTTTAGCGCTAACATGCTGCTCCACAGCATAATGCCCAGCAGCACCACAATACCAACAGGAATCAGGGCGATTTTTTGACTAAGGCTCAATTTGCCCATCATAAGGCTGGCGCTCCTACCATCTGTAACAAACCACTACGCAGTTGCACCAACTGCGCGTATAGCAAGTTCGCATTGCTAAGGTCTGCCATTGGTTCTGCAGGGCTGTCTTGTTCGATTTGTAAGATGGTTTTAGCTCGATGTAACTCGGCACGTAAATTAACGGTGCTATCCACCACTTGATAGAGGCTGGATTCCCCGGTAGGTAAACGCCCTGGCTTGCTGGGTTCTATCGCCAATTGGCGGAATAAACGTTCTAATAAATACAAACACTGAAAAGCCACAATATTAGCGTCTGTTAACTCGCGGTTTTGAAAATTGTCTAGTGATGCAAAGTTCAGTGGTAAGTCTTTTAACTGGCTTATCTGTTGTAGATCGCCCTTAATGATCGCGAGGTTCTTGGCTAACGCGGTGTTCCCTTCTCGATCAACTAAATCAACAAATAAGGCCTCAATAATCACCAATTGTTGGTAAACATCATTCACTGATTTCCCTAAGGGACGCTCTACGTCTGCGGGCTTACTCGCCGCTATTTTAGTCGCCACAGCATCAAGTTGTTGCTCTAACAACTCCAGATAAGGCATAACGCTACGTGGCCGAATGACACGATAAGCCACGTTTTTATTAGCACTAACAGGCACGCCATGCTTGCTTTGCAGCTTGGCAGCAAACTCACTTAACTGCTGGCTCTTAAATACCAAATGGATAGCCAGCTTATCGGCAAAAATTTGCGGTTCGGTACTAAGTGCTGGAAGCTTTTGCTGTTCACGAATCGCCACCAGCTGTTGAGTGATGACTTGGGTTTTCTGATAAAGGTGGTTGTTGTTTACAATCGCCGCCACGCTAACAGGGCTAAACACCAGCAAACAGCCAATGGCAAAACCGTATCGTTGAAGAAATAACACTAATCTAATCAAAGTATAATCTCGTCCTTGAGGCGGCTTTTTAAAGCCGTTTTGAAGCCTATTCGGGTTTATTTCCAGACTTATCTTTCAAGCATAGGAATCTTTTAAGCATATAGCCAAGCAAGAACTACACCCAAGGTGTGAATAATAAGACAAAACTCAAGGAAACATCAAAAAAGTGACAAGGTGATTACAGTTGGAATAATTGTTTGGCGTTTTGCTGTACTTGTTGTTGTAGCTCAAACACATCTTGCTGGCGTAAATCGGCTACCCGCTGGTAAATGTGCCCTAAATAACAAGGCTCGTTACGGCGGCTTTTAGGTTTGGGTTTAAGATCTCGTGGCAGCAGGTAAGGCGCGTCAGTTTCTAGCAGTAAACGATTATCGGGAATTTCGGTGACGCGTTGCTGTAAGTCTTGACCTCGGCGTTCGTCACACACCCAACCGGTTATGCCAATGTAGAGGTCTAAATCTAAGCAGGCTTTAAGCGCTGCTTGGTCGCTAGTAAAGCAATGCAACACTGCACCAGGCAGCTTATCGCGCCAAGGAGTAAGAATATCGATAAAGCGCTGATGGGCGTCTCGCTCATGCATTACCACCGGCATGTGTAACTCTGCCGCTAAGGCGAGCTGCGCTTCAAATATCGCTTCTTGCTGAGGACGAGGTGAAAAATCACGATTAAAGTCGAGGCCACACTCTCCCACAGCCACCACCTGCGATTGCGCCAATAAAGGTTTTAACTCGGCCAGCTGTTTTACACTTACCGATTTAGCATCGTGCGGATGCACTCCCGCAGTGGCGTAACACAGATTTGGCCATTGCAGTGCCAACTCACTGACTGCTTGGCTTTCTTGCATGTCGGAAGCAAGCAATAACATGCCATTAATGCCCGATTGTTGGGCACGCTCAACCACCTCGGTGCGGTCTTTATCAAACTGCGAACTGGTAAGATTAAGCGCGATATCAAACATGAGGCTTAGGCTTAGGCTTGTGCTTCTTCGTCATCATTCTTGCGTACATAAAAACGCGCAAAGAATAAACCGACTTCAAACAGCAGCCACATTGGCAAGGCTAATAAGGTTTGAGAAATCACATCTGGCGGGGTTAACAACATACCCACCACAAAGGCCCCTACAATCACATAAGGACGCTTGCTACGCAGCTTTTCCGGAGTAGTCGCACCCGACCAACACAGCAACATGGTGGCAATGGGGATTTCAAAGGCTAAACCAAAGGCAAAAAACAGCTTCAGTACAAAATCGAGGTAATTAGAAATATCGGTGGCAATGGTTACGCCTTCTGGCGCTACCGCAGTAAAAAATGCAAAAGCCAGCGGGAATACCACAAAGTAGGCGAAAGCCACTCCAGCATAAAACAATAAACCAGAGCCAAATACCAAAGGAATGAGTAACTTACGCTCGTGTTGATACAAACCCGGCGCGATAAAGCCCCAAGCTTGCGCCAATAAATAAGGCATCGCTATAAACGCCGACGCCACTAAAGTGAGCTTAATAGGCGTGAAAAACGGCGCGGCTACGTCGGTAGCAATCATACTGGCGTTATCGGGCAATACCGCTAACAAAGGATCGGCCACTAGCGAATAAATATCGTTAGCAAAATAGACTAGGCCAAGAAATACAATTAAACAGGCCAATACGCCACGCAGCAAGCGATTGCGTAACTCAACTAAATGCTCAATTAGGGGTTGCGCTGGGGCATCACTCATAGCTTATTTTTTATCTTCTTGGTTGGCTTCAGGTTGTGAATCTGCAGGCATTTCCACCGTGTCGGCTTGATGCTGAGTATTTGCAGGATCAGCCTTTTCAACATCAGGCTTATCGGATGTGGTCTTTTGATATGGGCGAGTGACAGACTCGGCGCGTGCCTTTAAGGTTTCAAAAGACTCACTCAAATCACCATTCAGTGATTCTAAGCCTTGTTGCTCGGCCTTTTTCAAGTTTTGATGCAGCTCATCCAGCTCAAGCTCTTGCTTTAGCTCGGTAGTCACAGACGATACCGACTGCTTCACTTTATTAACCACCGCCAATACACTGCGAATAGCACCCGGCAAACGCTCTGGGCCAAGAATAACCAAGCCCATAATCGAGATTAAAATTAACTCCCAAAAGCCAATATCAAACATGCTTAACCTTGCTGCTGGTCTTTGCTTTTAGTGGTTTCTTCAGTTTGCTCTTTATTTTGAGCGAGCTGTTCTGGCGTAGATTTTTCTGCAGACTTGGCATCATCGTCGTTCATGGCATTTTTAAAACCCTTCACCGCTGAGCCTAAATCTCCACCCATGTTACGTAGTTTTTTGGTGCCAAATAACAACACCACAATGACCGCTACGATCAACAGTTGCCAAATACTAATTCCACCCATCTGTTTTTCCTTTTACATTCTTGTTTGGCCACAATGGCCATAGTTCTATTTTAGTTGTCGCCAGCTAATTAACCCAGTTAAACCACTACATACCGCTAAGGCTGCAGCAACCATGGGTAGGCTTGAGTAAATGACCGCTGCCGAAATTAAGCTAGAAGCGGACACCAAAGCCAAAATTAAGCTACGCTGACGTTGCTTTTGTTGCTGCAAATACTGTGCAGTAAACTGTTGAAACTTAAGCTGCTGTTGCTTGGCCAATTGCAGGTTATCATAAACCAACTCTGGCAAATGCGGCAGCGTTTCTAACCAATAGGGTGCCTTTTCTTTAAACGCAGTAAACACTGCTTCTGGCCCCACTTGTTTGCGCATCCAGCGCTCTAAAAATGGTTTCGCTGTGGCCCACAAATCTAACTCTGGGTATAGCTGTCGTCCTAAACCTTCTATATACAGCAAGGTTTTTTGTAACAATACTAATTGCGGCTGCACTTCCATGTTAAAACGTCGCGCAGTGTTAAACAGGTTTAACAATACATGGCCAAAAGATATTTCTGATAAAGGCTTAGCAAATATTGGCTCGCACACCGTGCGAATCGCTGCTTCAAACTCTTCTACCTTGGTATCTGAAGGCACCCAACCGCTATCTACATGCAGTTGCGCCACTTTGCGGTAGTCACGATTAAAAAAGGCCAAAAAGTTTTCCGCTAAATAGCGTTGGTCTTCTTTGTTTAGCGTTCCTACAATGCCGCAATCAATACCTATGTATTGCGGATCTTCTGGGTGCTCACGCGAGACAAAAATATTACCCGGGTGCATATCTGCATGAAAGAAACTGTCGCGAAATACCTGAGTAAAAAACACTTCTACGCCACGTTCTGCCAACAATTTCATGTTGGTATTTTGCGCTTCTAACTCGTCAATATTGGCCACCGGAATACCGTAAATACGCTCCATCACCAACAAGGTTTTACGACAATGCTCACTATACACTTCAGGAACATACAGCTCTTTTGCGTCAGTAAAGTTACGGCGCAGTTGAATTGCATTCGATGCTTCGCGAGCGAGGTCTAATTCATCAACAATAGTTTTGCGATATTCTTCAACCACTTCTTTAGGACGCAAACGGCGACCGTCAGCGAAAAACAGCGCAAAAAACCCAGCTACGCGCTGCATTAGCGCGATATCAGACAAAATAGTGCGCTCAATGCCAGGGCGAATAACTTTAAGCACCACCTCTTGGCCATTTTCTTTTAAGCGAGCGGTATGCACCTGGGCGATAGACGCAGACGCCAAGGGCTGCATATCAAAATCATCAAACAGATTTTCAATAGGCTGTTCTAAGGCCAACTCAATTTGTTGTTTCGCTAGTTCACCAGAAAACGGCGACACTTGGTCTTGCAGTAAAGCGAGTTCGTCGGCAATGTCTGGCGGTAACAAATCACGGCGGGTAGACATCATTTGGCCAAATTTAATAAATACCGGCCCGAGTTCTTCCATCGCCATTCGAATACGCGCGCCAGGTGCGCTATTTTTATGCTGATTGCGCCACCAAAATACTAGGCTGCGTAAAAAACGTAGCGGCCACGGCCAAAAACGTTTGGGTAACAACTGGTCGATACCATACCGACATAAAGTACGATTGATTTGCCTAAAACGAGCGAACTCTTTGGGGGTCATTCACTCAATTCCTGTATTCTCACGGCCAAACTGTCTAGGTCTTTGGCAAGTGTCTGTACTTGCTGCTGCCACGTTTGGTATTCCAATTGCCCCACTAGCAATTTCCACTCTTCGCTAGCCAATTCGGTAAATTTTTCAGGGGTTTTGTTAAATAAACTTTTTAACGCTTCGGCGACCATACGGCCTTTAGAGACTATTTGGTAAGCCGCAACATCACCCACTCGTTGGGATAGTTTTTCTTCAAAATCTGGGTCTAGCTGCAAGAACAAATCGGCAAACTGCTGAGCAAGTTTAATATCGCCCTCTAGCTGCAATTTGTCTTGCTTAATTAAACTAGGAATTTTGTCTGCCTGTTTAAGCTCAGCTAAGGTGAACAAAGACAAATTCAAACTGCAATCTGCTTGGCCTTCAAACTGATTCAGCACATCTAACTGTTGCTCGCTAATCACAAAGTAAAAACACGGCAGAGGTTGGATTTTAATAGCCAACACTTTACCAGCCAGTTGGCTGCGGCGAGCTTGGCTGGTGTCATCTAAGGCTAATACTTGATTACTCAGCGCTTCTACACCAGCGGAGATTAATGAGGAAAAGGGCATAGCGGCCTCTTAAAACTTGTAACCGCGATGCAGAGCGACCACACCACCAGTTAGATTGTAGTAATCAACGCCTTCAAAACCGGCTTGTTGCATCATGCCTTTTAAAGTTTCTTGGTCTGGGTGCATACGGATAGATTCAGCCAAATATTGATAACTTTCAGCATCGTTGGCGATCAGTTGGCCCATTTTGGGCAACAAGTGAAATGAGTAAGCGTCATACACTTTGCTTACGGCCTCTATCTCTGGCTTAGAAAATTCTAATACCAACAAACGACCGCCCGGCTTAAGCACGCGATACATAGAACGCAGAGCGGCGTCTTTATCGGTCACGTTGCGTAAGCCAAAACTAATGGTTATCACATCGAAGGTATTGTCTGGAAAGGGCAGCGCTTCTGCATTGGCTTGAACATAACGCACATTGCCTACAATGCCTTTATCACGCAGTTTACTACGACCCATTTTAAGCATTGAGTCGTTAATGTCAGCCAATACCACTTCGCCAGTATTTCCCACAATACGAGAAAACTTAGCGGTTAAATCACCGGTACCGCCGGCTAAATCTAGCACCTTTTGGCCAGGGCGTACGCCACTGCAATCAATGGTGAATCGTTTCCACAAGCGATGAACCCCACCCGACATAAGATCGTTCATTACGTCATATTTAGCCGCTACCGAATGAAAAACATCGGCCACTAAGCCAACCTTTTCCTCGCGGTTTACCGTTTTATAACCAAAGTGGGTAGTGTCTTGCTCAACGCTCATATTTGTTTCCTACTAATGCGGTCTGCGGCTAGTGTACTGTAGCTGAGCTCATGCTCCAACACTTGCACCAAATCCACCCTTAGTTTTTTGTAGAAAGCATGAACTTCTAACTACTAAGCCTTTAAAGCGATAGCCAAAGCCCAGGTGAATGCGTCACGGTGCTTGCCTTTGGAATACATTAATACCGTTTCAAATTGATCACTTGAATCGTAATAGCGTTAAACCATAAAAACTAGTTCATCAATTAACTGATTTTTCACTCAATTTACTGGTATATTCGCGCTTCAGATAATTAAGGAATTATATATGACTCAAGGAATGAGTTTAGCTTTCTGTATGCTATCTATTACTACCGCAACAGCCTTTCTATTAGGTTGTGGTGGAAGCAGCTCTGATGTAATCGAGCCTCCCAAGCCAAATAGTCACTTATCAGACATATCACAAGAAAACTTAAACATAGTAGAACGGGTTAGTAGCATTAGCCTATATCCTACTGAGCTGAGTAAAATAGCCGTTAGTGGGTTAAACACCTTAGGCTTGAAAGATAGTTTCAACGGTAAATGCGATGACCCTCATGGATATTTCGATATAACTGCTAAACGAAAGGTAGAAGAGGAATTTAACGCAAACGATACAGTGACTATATCATGGTCCGACTGTTATTTACCTCAGCTAGATTTAAGTGATACAGAAGGCGACATTAGTATTTATATCGAAAGCGTTAGCTATCAGCAACAAATCACAGAGCTTTCGGCTGTGATTAAGTATTCCAATATCGTCGGAAATAAATATATAAAACTTGATGAAGGGTGGATACCCGAATCACAATCAATAAGTGGTGAGCACTCTATAAAGTATGTTTTTGAAAATGAAACACAACAAGTACATAGTTTTCATACACCAAATCAAACGACCCAAATTACTCCCTACTTTATTATAAATGATGTTTCAATCCATCAGTCTCATGACCTGTATAACAACTTAACGTCAATTGACATTGGCGCGTTAGTCAAATGGACGGATAAAGATACTCAACTGACATATGGCATCACAACTGAAAGCACTCTGGAAGGCATTTTAGGTTTAGGCTTTCAAAGTGGAGAGTTAGTGATTAATGGAAACGCCGAGCAATTTCTCAAATTGACCCCGAGCCTTGAAGAAACTGACTCTACGGTGGTTGAAAATACTGAAAAGCACTTCGAAGGCATAGATATAGATAGCACCTTTGTCGAAACAAAAGAATCTATCTTTGGAGAGGCTGGGGTCATCCAACCCATTTTACAAAACAACATATTCGAACTACAAACAATCAACTCGTTCGCGGGCTTACTCACGGGATTGCTCACTAGCGATCTACCTAGATCAGATTACTTTGATAGAAGCGGCTCAAATTATCGTCATTTACCTCACTTTACTGATTTTTCTTTAGGCGATAGCTTCAGTGTTTACACTTTCAATAAATCGCTAAGCAGCGAGCCTGAAGATGTAGTACTTACCTTAACCCATTCTGAATCTCTAGTTAATGCAGTTGACATTGCAACTGAGGTTTCTCGTTTGAACCATAAACTAACGATTACACCAATAGAAACTCAGCCTGGACAAGGTTTTATGCCTGGAGAGACTTATATTCTATATGCTGGAGAATATGAACCTATTGCCTTTGTAACTATGGCCGGAAGTTTTAAAACATCTGATGTAACAATAGAAGATATTGACGATTTATTTATCGAGCCTAAAGCAACTGTTTATTTGTCACCTAAAATCACCGGAAATTTTAATCAATCATACTGGAATGTGCTAACAGACCCAGAAAATGAGCTATCAGTTTCAAGTCCTCATTTTACAAGCACTTCAATATCCATAGATTCTAGTCCTCAAACTATTTTTCAACTGGATCTTACTTTATATATAACGAATATAAACGGCTCTCTTTATGATCCTTTAGCCACTTTTAAGCCTAAGTTCAAATGGACTGCAATTTACGTAGCAATGCAAGTCGCAAATAGTGACAAAGACAAAACTTATCTACAGATAAGCGAATACAGCAATGTTAAACCGCAAACCACTAAACAGCGGTTTATAGGTAGGATAGAAGACTGTATTGATTCCGAGTGGACAAGTTGCTACGAAGAAAGAAATATCTACTTAGGTAGAGACTTCTTAACTGGTGAGCTTTGGCTAACACTTTCAGGCGGCAGGAAAATATCGGAGACAATCACAGAATATACGGATGTTAATATGCACCGGAAAAATGTTAATTTTCTAGAAGATTGCTTGGTAGATCGAGTTGAAGTAGTAAATACACAGGGAGATATTTCAGGTACGCGTAGCGACTTTACTATCCACTGCAATCAAGAAACTGGGTATATAAAAGGTTTTATTCATAACCAATATCTATAGATGTTGGCCAGCATATACCTGATAACAAACCAGCATTCAAAAAACCTTCGCAAAAAAAGCGCCCCGTAGGGCGCTTGGTTCACGTTTTGATTTTCACCGTTTGCTGTCGAATACGCCATGCTTTATCGCTGCTCTGACGTTTAACATTCTTACTGGTGCCTTCTGGCTCAACTTTCTGCAATTTAACTCTAAATCGACCATCCGGATCAGCCCCAATATCTTTGGCAATGTGAGCACTAATACCCTCTACTCGCCAGCTTTGTTGGCGCTGCTGCTTAAGCCATTGCTGGGTTTCAAGATGCTGTTGATAACGCAGCAATAATTCTACGGTAAAAGTTAATAAGCGAATTTTAAGTGACATCATGTCTCGTTCTCCTTGATAGAGAGCGAAGTGATGCAGTATAGAGAGAATGGTCTAGCTATTTCCTTACTGCGACACTTCGCAGCTCGGATAAAATTGAAGGGGTCTCAATCTTAGTTTGCTGCTGGCCCTTTGGTTCGGCTGCCATGTTTATTATTTCGCATGGCAAGCGAGGCTGCGGGCACAAGTCGGGTTAAACGGTATGCTGAACATAAACAATGTTTCATGGTTCCCTCGACTTAAGCAGTAATTGATTGAATACGTAACATAACGTGAGCCTGCTCAAATAACAAGCAAGCAAGGTAACTAAATTGAAGCTTTTTTGTAAGCCTTGGTAACCCTAGTGTATTAGCACTAAATATCTGATTATTTTAGGCAAATATACTAATGACTTATTCACTTCAAACGCTTACAAACTAGTATTTGCAGTTAGCCTCAATTACGCGTTTAATAAACGACAGTTTAGGCAATACACACTAAGTGAACCTGACACCCCGTTTCAATGAGTAGATCTGAGGTTTGAATGCATCCAGCCAGCCATGGTTATTATGAATTACACTTTCACCAAGATTTCCTGTTGGCTCAGCTTTACGATAGTTGGAACGTCACCACCACCAATGAATATCGCAAAGATATAAAACACACGGTGGGTCAGCTTGAACAACAGCCTTGGGCGGCCATTTTTGATATCCGCGATTGGCAGTTTCTCACCCCAGAAAGTATCCCTGTGATGCAAAAGCAAATTGGCTGGTGTTTACAAAACCAGTTGAGCCACTGTATTTACTTAGCTCCAGATTCTGGAATTTTGGAGTATTTAAAACAGCAAGCTCACGCTCAAGTAACTGAACACAATTGCAAATTTGTTCAAGTGGCCACGGTAGAAGAATGCCTAACAACCTTAGAAAACTGGCAGGTGAACGTACCCAAGCCAATCTCTGCGCTATTACAACAAACCTGAATCATCCCCAGCTATAACTACATTGTCGACAATAACTAAACCCACTCATTCATTGTCGACAAAACTCCTAATTTAAACGCATATCTCGCTACTTAAACTAAAGTATAAGCACATATTGTCGACAATCATTTGATCAACCTGCAACAATCGATCTACACTGTGCAACATTCAAACAACCTGAATGTAACCTTGATATGTCACAACGTAGTCCCGCTAAATCGCTCAGCGAAAATCAAAATCTGTTATCACAGAACCTCAGTGATACCTTAATTGAAGCTATAGTGAGCGGCCAAATTGCTCAGGGCGAAAAGATCTCCGAGCCAGAGTTAGCCCGTCATTACGGGGTGAGTCGCGGCCCTCTTCGTGAAGCAATACTAAAACTGCAAGGCATGGGCTTAGTTGAAAGAGTGCCTCACGTTGGCGCTCGCGTAGTACAGCTTAACCAACAACAACTGTTAGACATTTACTCAGTGCGTGAAGCCTTAGAGGGCATGGCTTGTCGCTTAGCCGCCGAGCAATTGTCGACAATTCAGCTTGATGAATTAAAAAAGCTACTAGAACACCACCAAAGCTACTTACAACAACACCAAGGCAAAGCCTACTTTGAACAGCAAGGTGACTTCGATTTTCACTACCTCATTATTAAGGGCAGCGCTAACCAACGCCTAGTGAACCTGCTGTGTGACGAGCTTTACCACTTGTTGCGCATGTATCGCTACCAAGCCGCTAAACAAGTTTCTCGCCCAGAGCGAGCCTTAAAAGAACATTGGGCCATTTGGCAGGCACTGGCTGATCGCGATGGCGAACTGGCCGAAATGTTAATGCGTCGCCATATAGCGCGCGCCCGCAAAGCCATAGAACAACAACACCAAACTAATCTGACCGACCAAAGCTTAGAAGCTCAAGCTTCAGCAACTCACATTCAAGGAGTGAACGAATGAACAGCTCAAAACTCTCACCAGGAGCACGTTTTCGCCAAGCGGTAGCCGAACAGAACCCGCTACAGATAGTAGGCACTATTAATCCCTACTGCGCCATGATGGCCCAACGCGAAGGCCACCAAGCTATTTACCTTTCTGGCGGAGGCATCGCCAATGCGTCTTATGGTTTGCCTGACTTGGGCATCACCACCATGAACGATGTACTAGAAGATGTTCGCCGAATTACCGCAGCTTGCGACTTACCTCTACTGGTAGATATAGATGTGGGTTTTGGTGGCGCATTTAACATTGCCCGTACCGTAAAAGAAATGATCCGCTCCGATGCAGCAGCGGTGCATATGGAAGACCAAGTGGCACAAAAACGTTGTGGCCACCGCCCCAACAAAGCCATTGTCTCTAGCCAAGAAATGGTAGATCGCATTAAAGCAGCAGTAGATGCTCGCGTAGACCCTGATTTTGTCGTCATGGCGCGTACCGATGCTTTGCAAATCGAAGGTATGGGCGGCGCTATCGAACGTGCCTGTCAATATGTTGAAGCTGGCGCCGACATGATTTTCCCTGAAGCCATGCTCACGCTTGAGCAATACCAACAATTCGCCGACGCGGTAAAAGTGCCAATTTTGGCCAACATAACTGAGTTTGGTCAAACCCCATTGTTTAGTGGAGAAGAGTTAGCCGATGTTGGCGTAGACATGGTGTTATACCCGCTATCAGCCTTTCGCGCCATGAATCAAGCAGCTGTAAATGTTTATCGCAGCTTACGCAGTAACGGCCACCAGCGAGATGTTGTAGACAGCATGCAAACCCGCGCCGAGCTCTACGACTACTTGGGCTACCACGACTACGAACAAAAACTCGACCAGCTATTTAAACAAGAATAATACCAACCGAGATAGATGAACTGATATCTATGTCGATTGGTATACACCACTACGTGAACGGACTTAGCCAGCCAAACAAAGATTTAGCCGCTAAGCCCACCATTTAACAAGCCAAACAATGCGGCACAGCAGATGCCACGCTTGTTAACACCAAGGAATGAAGGAGAACATCATGGTACAGAAAGCTTTAGGAGGCGCAGGCTTACGAGGCCAAAGCGCAGGCGAAACCAAATTATGCACTGTAGGCCAAAGTGGCTCAGGCCTTACCTACTGCGGCTACGATATTAGCGAACTCGCCGACCAAGCCACCTTTGAAGAAGTGGCCTACCTACTATGCAATGGTGAATTGCCCAATCGCGAGCAACTGGCGGCCTATCACGATACGCTACATAACCTGCGTGAACTACCCGATGCACTAAAAGCAGTGTTAGAACTTATACCTGCAGATGCTCACCCTATGGATGTAATGCGCACTGGTGTTTCGATGCTAGGAAACCTAGAAACCGAAGCCAACTTTGCTGAGCAGCAACAGCATACCGATCGCCTGCTTGCGACCTTGCCGGGCATTATTTGTTATTGGTATCGCTTTAGTCATGACGGTGTGCGCATTTCGACCCAAAGCTCGGCTAAATCTATCGCCGGTCACTTCCTCGAATTATTGCATGACAAACCTGCCGATCCACTGCATGAACAAGTGATGCAATGTTCATTGATTCTCTATGCCGAGCATGAGTTTAATGCCTCTACCTTTACCGGCCGAGTCATTGCTTCCACCCTATCAGATATTCATTCCGCCGTTTCTGGTGCCATTGGCGCTCTGCGTGGCCCTTTGCATGGCGGCGCCAACGAAGCGGCCATGGCGATGATTGAAGACTGGACCAGCCCAGAGCAAGCCGAAAACGAAATCATGGGAATGCTAGCGCGCAAAGATAAAATCATGGGCTTTGGCCATGCTATTTATCGCACCAGCGACCCACGTAATGCCTTAATTAAGGCTTGGTCTAAAAAACTAAGCGACGCTAACGGCGACAAGCATTTGTATGCCGTATCAGAGCGAGTAGAAGCTGTAATGTGGCGTGAAAAAGAGTTGTTCTGCAACGCCGACTTCTTCCATGCCAGCGCCTATCATTTCATGAACATCCCTACTCCACTGTTCACCCCCATTTTTGTTTGTTCGCGGGTGAGTGGCTGGGCTGCTCACATCATGGAGCAACGCGCCAATAACCGCATTATTCGACCGAGCGCCGACTATACCGGCAGCGAACCGCGCAGTTACTTGCCAATAGAGCAACGCGGCTAGCTTTTTCAGTGGGGCGAATGCTCCACTGCCTTCTCCTTTTGCTGTGGAAACGTTTATGAATACCAATTACCGCTTACCCCTAGCAGGCAGCAACCTAGATTACTTTAATACTCGCGCCGCGGTTGAAGCGATTCAACCCGGTGCTTATGCCGGTTTGCCTTATACCTCGCGAGTGCTGGCTGAAAACCTGGTGCGCCGCTGCCCTGCCGACCAGCTAAACGCAGCGCTTAGCCAAATTATTCAGCGCAAGCGAGACCTAGATTTTCCTTGGTACCCCGCTCGTGTGGTGTGCCACGACATACTTGGCCAAACCGCCTTGGTTGATTTAGCCGGTTTACGCGACGCTATTGCCGATAAAGGCGGTGATCCCGCCAAGGTAAATCCGGTAGTGCCTACTCAACTGATTGTTGATCACTCTTTAGCCGTTGAGCATGCCGGTTTTGAAACTGATGCCTTTGAGAAAAACCGCGCCATTGAAGATCGACGCAACGAAGACCGCTTTCACTTTATTAATTGGTGCAAAACTGCCTTTGAAAACGTCGATGTAATCCCGCCGGGCAATGGCATCATGCATCAAATAAACTTAGAGAAAATGTCGCCAGTGATTCAAGCGCGCGATGGTGTGGCTTTTCCCGATACCTTAGTTGGCACCGATAGCCACACTCCACATGTTGACGCCTTAGGGGTCATTGCCATAGGCGTAGGCGGTTTAGAAGCCGAGAACGTAATGTTAGGTCGCGCCTCTTACATGCGCCTACCCGACATTATTGGAGTGGAACTAGTAGGCCAGCGCCAAGCGGGTATTACCGCCACCGATATAGTACTAGCCATCACAGAGTTTCTGCGCGAACAACGAGTAGTATCTAGCTACTTAGAGTTTTATGGCGAAGGCGCAGCTCAGCTTACTTTAGGCGACCGAGCCACCATCTCTAACATGACGCCAGAATTTGGCGCCACAGCGGCGATGTTCTACATTGACGATAACACCATTGATTACCTCAAGCTTACGGGTCGCGA
The DNA here is from genome assembly GCF_030548385.1 of Agarivorans sp. 1_MG-2023. NCBI lineage: Bacteria > Pseudomonadati > Pseudomonadota > Gammaproteobacteria > Alteromonadales > Alteromonadaceae > Agarivorans > Agarivorans sp. 1_MG-2023. Next base: position 22,465 of record NZ_JAUOSJ010000019.1, read on the forward strand.
AGCAGAACAAGTGGCCTTGGTAGAGAACTACGCCAAAACAACGGGCTTATGGGCCGATGATCTACAAGAAGTCGAATATGAGCGAGTGCTGCACTTTGATTTATCAAGCGTTGGCCGCAACATCGCAGGGCCATCAAACCCACATCGCCGCGTAGCCACTAAAGATTTAGCCAGCCAAGGCATCGCTGCTCCAGTTCCTAAACAAGAAGGCTTGATGCCAGATGGCGCTTGTATCATTGCTGCTATTACTAGCTGTACCAATACTTCTAACCCTCGCAATGTGATTGCAGCAGGTTTAATTGCTCGCAACGCTAACCAGCTAGGTTTAAACCGCAAGCCATGGGTTAAAACCTCGCTGGCTCCGGGCTCTAAAGCAGTACAACTCTACCTGGAAGAAGCCAATTTACTGCCTGAATTAGAGCAACTTGGTTTTGGCATTGTCGGTTTTGCCTGCACCACCTGTAACGGTATGAGTGGCGCTTTAGACCCTAAGATTCAGCAAGAAGTGATAGACCGAGATTTATATGCCACCGCAGTGTTGTCGGGTAACCGTAACTTTGATGGGCGCATTCATCCTTATGCCAAGCAAGCATTTCTTGCCTCCCCACCGCTGGTGGTAGCTTACGCCATTGCCGGCACCATGCGTTTCGATATTGAAAAAGACGCGCTAGGCCATGATACCCAAGGTAACCCCATTACTCTAAAAGACATTTGGCCAAGCGATGAAGAGATAGATGCGGTAGTGAGCCAAAGCGTGAAACCCGAGCATTTTCGTAAAGTGTATCAGCCTATGTTCGATATTAAGGTAGATTACGGCAGTAGTGCCTCACCACTTTATGAGTGGCGCCCGCAAAGCACATATATTCGTCGCCCGCCATACTGGGAAGGAGCCTTAGCAGGTGAGAGAACCTTGCGCGGTATGCGACCTTTAGCCGTGCTGGGTGACAACATCACTACCGATCACTTATCACCGTCTAACGCTATTATGCTCGACAGCGCCGCCGGTGCTTACTTAGACAAAATGGGCCTACCAGAAGTTGATTTTAACTCTTACGCGACCCATCGCGGCGACCACCTTACCGCACAACGCGCAACCTTCGCTAACCCCAAACTGTTTAACGAAATGGTTAAAGAAAGTGGCGAAGTGAAACAAGGCTCACTCGCCAGAGTAGAACCTGAAGGCGAAGTAATGCGCATGTGGGAGGCCATAGAAACCTATATGGATCGCAAACAGCCGCTGATTATTGTGGCTGGCGCAGACTATGGCCAAGGTTCGTCGCGAGATTGGGCAGCCAAAGGCGTGCGTTTAGCTGGCGTAGAGGTGATTGTAGCCGAAGGCTTTGAGCGTATTCACCGAACTAACCTAGTCGGCATGGGAGTATTACCCCTAGAGTTTACCAAGGGTAACAACCGCCATAGCTACCGCATAGACGGCAGCGAAACTTACGATGTAATTGGTACCCCCGCTCCCGGCGAGTTACTTACCTTGGTAATAACCCGAGCCAGCGGCGAGCGTATCGATTTACCCGTAGTGTGCCGCTTAGATACCGCTGAAGAAGTCTCGGTGTATCAAGCGGGCGGCGTATTACAACGCTTCGCTCAAGACTTTCTCGAAAGTGAAAGTCTTAAAAGTAAAAGCCAGCATTAGGAGGCAACGATGAGCACAGTAAAACAAGTTCGTATTCCTGCTACCTATATGCGCGGAGGCACCAGCAAGGGGGTATTTTTCAAGCTGAGTGACTTGCCAGAGCTTGCACAGCAACCCGGAGAAGCAAGAGACAAACTACTACTGCGAGTGATTGGTAGCCCCGATCCTTATGCCAAACAGATTGATGGCATGGGCGGCGCAACGTCTAGCACCAGTAAAACGGTTATTGTGTCGAAAAGCCAGCAAACCAATCACCATGTTGATTACCTGTTTGGCCAAGTATCAATTGATAAAGCCTTTGTTGATTGGAGTGGAAATTGTGGCAACCTTACCGCCGCAGTGGGCGCGTTTGCCATAAACAGTGGATTAGTTGACCCAGCTTTAATTCCACAAAATGGCTTTGCCAGTGTAAGGATATGGCAAGCCAACATTCAAAAAACCATTATCGCCCATGTGCCGATTAATGATGGGGAAGTGCAAGAATGCGGCGACTTTGAATTAGATGGCGTGACCTTTCCCGCCGCCGAGGTACAAATAGAATTTGTTGACCCAGCAGATAGTGACGGCGCGTTGTTTCCTACGGGTAACTTAGTTGATCAACTGGAAGTGCCGGAGATTGGCACCTTGCAAGCCACCATGATCAATGCGGGTATTCCTACTATTTTTCTGCAAGCCGAACAATTGGGCTACTCGGGCACTGAGTTACAAGACGACATCAACAACGACTCAAAAGCTCTCGCGATGTTTGAAAAAATCCGCGCTCATGGCGCGCTAAGAATGGGGCTGATTAGTCACCTCGATGAAGCAGCTCAGCGCCAACATACCCCAAAAGTGGCCTTTGTGGCTAAGCCTCAAGACTACCTAAGCGCTAGCGGCAAGCAGATAAAAACCGCCGATAACGACCTGTGTGTACGCGCCTTATCCATGGGCAAGCTACATCACGCCATGATGGGCACTGCCGCAGTGGCGATAGGCACTGCGGCCGCCATTCCCGGCACCTTGGTTAACTTAGCCGCTGGCGGAGGAGAACGAGAAGCAGTGAGCTTCGGCCATCCTTCGGGCAGCTTAAAAGTAGGCGCACAAGCACAGCAAGATAATCAACAATGGCAGGTGACCAAAGTGAGCATGAGTCGCAGCGCCAGAATACTAATGGAAGGGTGGATTCGGGTACCCAGTGATAGCTTTTAAGTTACTACTGGTATCAAAAATCGGAACCTAAATACATTCTCCCTACCAAGTGGTTATAGCTTAGGGACGAGGAGCACATTATGAGTTATCAGCAACAAGCAGATTTCGCCAAGCAGCAACCAGAACAGTTTTGGCTAGAACAAGCTCAACAATTAGCTTGGTTTAAACAGCCCGACGAAGCGCTAAGCCAAGACGAACATGGCAACTATCGTTGGTTTAAAGGCGGCAGCATGAACACAGCCTACTTAGCTTTAGATTATCATTGTGAAAATGGCCGCGGCGAGCAAACCGCGCTTATTTACGACTCACCCGTCGCGGAGCTACAGCAAAAATTTACCTACAGCCAACTACGTGACGAAGTGGCTACCACGGCCGGTATGTTAGCAGAGCACGGAGTGAATAAAGGTGATCGGGTGGTGCTGTACATGCCAATGATCCCACAAGCGGCGATTGCTATGCTGGCCTGCGCGCGCTTAGGGGCAATTCATTCGGTAGTATTTGGCGGTTTTGCAGCGCAAGAACTGGCCGTGCGAATAGACGATGCGCAGCCAAAAGTTGTTCTTACCGCCAGTTGCGGCCTTGAGGGCGCCAAAGTCATCAATTACATGCCCATGGTGAGTTTAGCCTTAGAGCAAAGCCAACAAATGGATACCCCCGTGCTAGTGTGGCAACGCCCGCAGCAAGCCGTTGAATTTAATGCTCAATACCAAGACTGGCAAAGTCAACAGCAGCAAGCAAAGCCGGCAAACTGCGTGCCAGTGGACGCCACCGATCCCTTGTACATACTGTATACCTCAGGCACCACTGGCAAACCCAAAGGTGTAGTGCGCGATAACGGCGGCCATGCGGTAGCCATGAACTACTCGATGCAAGCCGTGTACAACGTACAACCCGGCGACGTATTTTGGGCAGCTTCCGACGTGGGTTGGGTGGTAGGTCACTCCTACATCGTGTACGCCCCATTAATATATGGTTGCACCACCATTTTGTACGAGGGTAAACCGGTACGCACCCCAGATGCTGGGGCATTTTGGCGAGTCGCCAGCGAGCATAAAGTCAAAGTACTGTTTGCCGCGCCCACCGCCTTTAGAGCGATTAAGAAAGAAGACCCCGAAGGCGCTTTGGTAAAAGACTACGACCTTAGCCAACTGCGCGATATTTTCATGGCCGGTGAACGCCTAGACCCGCCCACGCTAGAATGGACCATCGCCAAAACCGACAAACCAGTGACCGACCACTGGTGGCAAACTGAAACCGGTTGGGCAATTGCAGGCAATCCGCTGGGTTTAGAACGCATGCCTGTAAAAGCCGGCAGCGCCACCAAAGCACTGCCCGGCTACCAAGTAAGTATACTGGATGAAATGGGTGAACCCAGCGCACCCATGGCGCAAGGCTTTATTGCCATCAAACTCCCGCTACCCCCAGGTTGTTTGCCTACCGTGTGGGGCGATCAAGCTCGATTTGAATCAGCCTACCTAAAACAGTTTCCTGGTTACTATGTGTCTGGAGATGGCGGCTATATAGACGAAGATGACTACTTATTTGTTATGGGTCGCATCGACGATGTGATTAACGTAGCAGGCCACCGCTTATCCACCGGCGAGATGGAAGAAGTGGTTGGTGCTCACCCAGCGGTAGCCGAATGCGCAGTTATTGGTAGCCACGACGACTTAAAAGGCCAAGTTCCTTTTGGCTTAGTGGTTCTCAAAGACGGTGTTCAACAAAGCGACCAAGAAGTATCCAAAGAGTTGATTCAAAAGGTACGTAATGAAATTGGCCCCTTGGCCTGCTTTAAACAAGCCATCATCGTGCAGCGCTTGCCAAAAACACGCTCAGGCAAAATACTGCGCCGCACCTTACGCCAACTAGCCGATGGCGAAGAATACGCGATACCGTCTACCATCGACGACCCGGCGAGTTTAGGTGAAATTGAAGAGCTGATGCGCCAAGGAAGGATGATGATTTAAGACAAATCATAACTAAGAGTAAGTAGCAGACAGGCTGCTTACTTACTAGTTACTAGGCCTCGCGCAGCCAGAAAAGAGAAAGAGCTTTAATATAAATCCCATTTAAGTCTTTATCTTAATAGTTTTAGTATATGCCTGCTTTGGGTGATTACGAGTTGTCGGGTACGCCAAACTCAGCCGTCCCTCAGAAACTAACAGATTAAGGTAGTTCTTTCTCAACGTATCTGGCTTTTTTTCAAGCAAGAAAGCCAAATCATTCAACGTAACGTACCGCTCACTGCACATATCAGTAATAGCCAAAAATAATGCTTCCTTACTTGGCCTTTTTGCACTGCTCTTAATCTCACCAGCTATTTTCTCTAGTTCCTCCCATCTATGTTTATCTAACTTAGTGTCCGGATGTAGGTCCGGATGTAGGTCCGGATGTAGGTCCGGATGTAGGTCCGGATGTAGGTCCGGATGTAGGTCCGGACCTACCGTGTTTTTATCTGGGTTAGCAACAAAGACATGCTCTGCGAGAAACTGCCCTGAAGCATTTTCTGGTGTCGGGATTTCTAGCTCAGGACGATGATAAACTTTACTTTTTTGTTCACCCGTAGACTTTATAATTCCGAGCTTCTCCAATTTAACAAGTGCCAATGTAACTTCTCTGGTATAACCTGATGTTTGTGCACAGATCTGGCTATGTGTAAGGTAATAATCAGAATAAACGGTTATGACAACTGTGCGTTCTAACTCTGTTAATAGAGAAAATTTATCAGCGAAATTCTTATTTAAGAAATCAATTATTTCGGGGGGATAAAGATCAATCATTTTCAATTCGAGCACAGTTTGCTCATTTGGTTCTCTAACTTCTCTAAGTAACGGAAGCTTCCAATGCTGACTCCTCCACCCATCTAATATCTGGGGGATACCTGACCCAGCTTGTTCACCAAACTTCACATAACGAAACATTTGAGCCAGAGATCGATTACGACAATCAGCCTCTCCTCCATTTAGCGCAATTTCAATTGGAATACGCATTAAACCGGGATTACGAAAGCCATACATATCAGGACGCTTCACAACCAATAGAGAAGCTCGTCCCGTATAATCTGAATGAACAATCGCATTCGCAAGAGCTTCTCGCAACGCGACATGTACAGGCGTATCTTCTTGACGTACACCCTGCTCGAGCTTAAAAGGAACTTTTAAGTCATTAACTAATTTACGATAGACTTTGCGAGAAAAATCGAACAGATTTCCTGACCATGAGCCATCAAGTGTAAGCCTATCAACCCACCTTAATTCAGTTTTTGCCTCCGGTCGCTCTTGATAATCCAGCATGTAATTAGGAAACTGTTCTTGGATAGATGTGTGTAAGCCGAACATCAGCAAGCCAGCAACAGTCAAGCCATGCTTCCCGTCCTCTCGGTTAACTCTCCAACCACCAATTCTATGTAAAAAAGCTGTATTATCTAACTCATTCCAAGGATGAGTCGGGTTTAAATTAGCGTAGGTTTGGCGGTAAACTCTCAAAGCTTCAATATCTAGATCTTCCATCCCATAATTATTTAGTATTTCACTATCACGAGATGTTTCAATTTGTTCAGCCAATAAACGTTTAACTTGTTCTTCTGACAATTTTAGATCTGACTCATGAGATCTAATGAACGAATTCCTTAGAGGATTTCCATTAAGGTAAACTGGACGTTCTTGTCTTTTTGCTCTTGGTACAGATATAACAAGTATTGTTTTACCATCGAACTCTACTTCTGAGAGAGAATTATTCGACAGCAAATTAATGCTAACTTTATGTTTATTATTTGCTGTGGTGAGTAATGCCGTTTTTATTTTTTCAATATTCTTGATGCCTACCACCGAGAATTTGTGCGCCTTTTCTTTTAAGCCAAGTACAATATAACCACCATCAGTATTAGCAAACGCACTATAGCTTTCCCATAAATCTTTAGGTACTTCACCATTACCGTCTTTGCCAAGACCAAGTTTACACTCGACCTCTGAAGATTCTCTCAAGAGAGCTATATCATCCAAACTGCTTAAAGAAAAATTAGTCACCAAACTCAAACCTTATAATTTATGTCTTTTTAAACTATACACTTTTCACTATTGAATAAGAAAAAAGCAGCCCTTAGGCTGCTTTATAAATCCACCTCTCACCACTAAAACTTACTTGTCTGCACGACTCATAAATTTCTTCTCGGTGGTGCTGATCTTAATCTTCTCACCACTGGCAATGTATTCAGGTACTTGTACCGACAAGCCAGTGCTTAAAATAGCGGGCTTAGTGCGGGCACTGGCCGAGGCTCCTTTAATCGATGGGTCAGTCTCTACAATCACTAACTCAACGCTGGCTGGTAGCTCTACTGCCACTGGTGCACCGTCTACAGTAACCACTTGGATACCAGCGGTATCTTCGGTGATAAATGGCACTTCTTCTGCAATGGTTTCTTTATTTAGATTAAACGGCGTGTAGTCTTCGTTATCCATAAACACGTATTCATCACTGTCGATGTAAGAGAACATCACTTGATGGCGGCTTACGTCTGCCAAGGTAATCATTTCGTCTGCTTTAAAGCTCTCATCTGCTTTAGCGCCTGTGGCTACATCATATAAACGCATGCGGTATAAACTGGCACCGGCTCGGCCACTTGGCGTGAGCTTAGCGATGTCTTTTACAAAGTAAACTTTATCGTTATGTTCAATAGCGGCATTCTTTTTTATTTCACTGGCCTTTGGCATGGCTTGAGGTCCTTAAATAATTCGTGCAATGAAAATATCATGTACAGAATTTTAGGCAACCGTTAGCGCATTTAGACGCTGCAGATTAGTAAGTTTTATGTTATTAATCCCGCAGAAAACGAATAAAATACCGATAGTTAGCTCAATATTAGAACTTTAACTTGCTTAGTTTTACCGCTTTCTGTAAAAAGCTGGGTTACTTATTTAGGGATGATGATAGCTGACAGGAAAGTTAGCCTTGTTGCTGTATTAGGAGTTGGAATGTTATCCCCGCGTATTGTTGCCGTTGCGCTGTTATCTGGTTTGTTATTGGCCTGTTCTGTAGAAGATGAGCAGCCACGTAGTCAAATTGCTGTTACCTTTTATCCCCCTGCTGTTTCCTTCCCTGGCTCTGCCGGTGATACCGAAACTATTACTCAAATACGCCATTTTAGAGCAGACGGTAGTTCCCCCTCTCAAAGTATTACCATTAACCAACGCCGTGACGGTGAACAACCCCGAATTAATGGTGAAGACGCTAGCCAAAACGCGACCTTCTTAATCGACTTTATGAGTAGCACGACCCTAGATGTTTACTCTGAAGGTGGAGAGTTTCTATACAACGTAGATATCTTTTCAGATATGACGCAAAAACACTTATGCCTGCCGAGCATTCATTTGAGCAAGTTTGAAATATTGGTCGATTCACCAGTAAAAATTGCCGAAACCAAAAAAGAAGCACATGAATTTATTTTGGCCTGCCGCACGGCAAATGAAGGCATAGAAGAAAAAGCGGAGTAAACCAGTATCGCATCTCAGCGCTAGCTGAGATGCTTCTATATCTAGGGAAGACTACGCACAGGATGTGACCTAAAACCAAGGAAAGCACATGACCTGTAGACTTATTAGTATCCTGTTCCTCACGCTCAGCCTAAGTGCCTGTAATGATTCAGATGAATCAGATCCTTTAAGCCGAGTTTTTCTCACCTTCTATCCATCAGCTGAGTCATTCCCCAGCGAAGCTAGTGATCAGCAAGTGATAAACTTTAAGCGTTTATTGATCGCCAATGGCGTAGAGCGAGTGAATGTAACGGTGAATCAACGTAAAGATGCTCAAGCACCGTTAGATGAAGAGCAAAAGCCAGCTTATCAATATGCTGTGTTCAGGGTAAGCTTTAGCAACAGCAATACCTTTGATGTATATGATGAAAATGAAAACATTCTCTATACCTCTACGGTTTTTACTGAGGATAACGAGAAACACTTTTGCATCGCTATCGATGAGCAAGAACAGCAACTCATTGAGACAGATTTACCAATGAGCTTCCCAAGTGATAACAGTGAAGCCCACCAGTTTATTAAGCACTGCCGCGAACTCTATAGCCAGCGCAATACCTAAACCTTAAGCGCCGAGCAGCTCGCTGCTTTGGCGCTTTAAGTTTTGATAAGTATCTGAACCCTGCTCGTCTGCCTGACAAATACTTAGCATGTCTTCGATAAAGAACGCTAACGCGCGCTGTTCTACTCGCATGAGTTTGGCTTGTACTTCCTGCGGTAAGTACTCGTAATGCGACGCCGCGCCAAAGTCACCCAATACAATGTTATGCGCGCTGTCTACCAACACATTGTGTGCGTATAAATCGCCATGACACATATGATGATCGGCTAGGTGGGCTACTAAACTTTCCATTTGTTTCACAATGCCGCTGATTGCTTCAACGCTTAATTGCTGTTCTGGCAAAAAAGTATCGCGTGTACAAGTGGCTAAACTTGGCGGCTGGCCAAGGTTAGTGAAATGCTCTGGGATTAACGCCATAACTACTGCTGAACAATTAGCGTGTTGGATTTGACCGATAAAGTTAACCAATGCTGGGTGTTGATCTACATGTAAGCAAGCATCTAGCTCGTCACTGGGGTACCCATCACTGGTCACTTCACCCTTAAATACTTTAATCGCCACGCTCGCAGGTAAGTTAGTGCTAGCATTAGGGTGAGCCAAAGAGATTACTCCAGAAGCCCCCTGGCCAAGCACTTTATCCATTTCAAAGTCCGTTAATTGGTACTTAGGCAAACTGGAACCATGATCAAAGGCTTGGCAAAACGGATTGCCCGCAAACGCCAACCACGCTAACCGTGGTAGCTCTAATAGCTGAGCAGGAAAGTGTAGTAATTGGTTAGCCGAAATACGCAGCAATTCTAACTTGGTGCATTGGCTCATCGATTGCGGCAAAGCGCGTAGCTTGTTCCCCGCTAAGGCACATTTTTGTAGCAATGCAGCCTCGCCTAACTGTTCAGGCAACACCTCAATCTGATTATCGGTAAGAATCAACCAGCGCAAATTTTTAGGTAATGCGGCAGCCGGTACTTCGCGAATAAGGTTTGATTTAAAACCTACCATTTCTAACTTAGCACAACGCCCCAGTACTTCCGGTAGCACCTCAAAACGATTATTTGAAGCAAACACGATGCGCAGGTTTGGTAACTGTTCTAGGGTGTCCGGTAAGCTATTTAGCTGATTATCGCTAACATCAAGCACTTCTACTTGTGGACAAAACTGGACGAAATTTGCCGGTAAGTACTGTAAGTTGTCTTTGATATTAATACGCGTTTGCTGGCGTAATTCACCAGAGAGAAGTTGTTCGAGAGTATGCATGCTTATACGGGCGAGTAGAAAAAGATGCGACATAATAACGTGTTGTTTATGGCTTTTCTTCATGTTTTAACGGGCTTAGCGTCACTCAAAGCCTTTTCAGTACTAAGCACAAACATTCACTACCAATAAAACATAAAAAACCACTATAAAAATAAATATCGGTATAATTGATGCTCAAAATCAGTTTATACAGTACAATGCGCGACCATCAAAAGCACTGATAACACTATTCATAACAGGAAAATTGATGGACGCAACACAACCGCTTTATAAAAACATTGGCGTGCAAGTCATCGTCGCGATGATCATAGGTACTATCGTTGGTGCCATCATGGGCGAACAAGCCGCCATATTTGCCCCGCTAGGTGCAATCTTCATCCACCTGATCAAAATGCTAGTTATTCCACTGATTGGCGTATCGATTATTGCCGGTGCGGCAAACCTAGGTAATAGCCCAGCAGCGGGTAAAATTGGTATTTCTACCTTTGGCTTCTTTATGGCGACTTCAGCAGTAGCGGTATTACTCGCCTTAGTCATGGGCTCTATTTTCCAGCCGGGTACAGGTTTAGATTTAAGCCAAGCCAGCGATATGTTCTCTAATGAATATGCCGACCAAGGCGGCGTACCAGGTGTAATGGAAACCATTATTGGCATGATTCCAGAAAACATCTTTGCCTCATTAATGGACGCTAACATCCTACAAATCATGGTGTTTTGTTTGTTCTTTGGTATTGCTTTATCTAAGCAACCTAGTGATAAAACCGCGCCGATAATGGGTGGCCTAGACACCATCATTCGTGCCTTTATTTGGATGATTAACATTGTAATGTTAATTGCGCCACTGGGTGTATTTGGCCTAATGGCTGAATCGGTAGGTACCTTCGGCTTTGCTATGTTGGGCTTAGTCGCGAAGTTATTTGGCGTATATGTTGCGGCCATTCTTATCTATGGCTTCATCTTTTACCCACTGACCATCAAGCTATTCTCAAAAATGCCAGTGCGCGAGTTTATGAGCGCCATGAAAAAGCCACAGGCAGTAGCACTATCTACCTCATCGTCTATGGCAACACTGCCAGTCACCATGGAAGTGGTAGAAGAAGAGCTCAAAATCTCTAAAGCAACGGCCTCGTTTGTGCTGCCTTTAGGCGCCACCATTAACATGAGCGGAAACGCGATTTACTATGGTTTAGTGGCGGTATTTTTTGCCCAAATGTTCCAAGTAGATTTAGGCATTGCCGCCTATGCAGCGATTATTTTCACTGCAACTTTGGGCGCTATTGGACAAGCTGGCGTACCAGGCCCTTCATTTTTGGTGGTAGCGGTACTGCTAGCAGCAGGCATTCCTATTGAAGGCCTACCTCTGCTATTTGCTTTAGACCGTATTTTCGACATGATTCGTACCGCACTGAATATCACTGGCGATGCAGCCTGTGCAGTCATTGTGGATCGTTTTAACGAAAAGCACGTTTAAGCGCGAAACGACTCGGGGCGCAGATGATGGCGCTCCAATAGTTTGTAGAACTCGGTGCGATTTCGCATCGCTAAGCGCGCTGCCTGGCTCACATTACCTTGAGTTAGGCGCAACAAGCGCGCTAAATAGCCTCGCTCAAATTCGTCTCTGGCTTGCGAAAAGCTCACTAGTTCGGCTTTTTCACGCAGGGCTTGTTGTACCAATTGCTGCGGAATTAACGGCCCAGTAGACAGCGCATTGGTCTGCTCTACTACATTCATTAACTGCCTCACGTTACCTGGCCAACGCGCCGCCACTAAGCTCGCCATGGCTTCTGGAGAGTAAGTTTTAATCGTCATTTCTTGGCGTTCAGCTATTTGTTGGCTGAAGTGATGCACTAACAAAGGGATGTCTTCTCTGCGCTTCACTAATGGCGGCAAACCCAGCTCAACCACGTTCAGGCGATAATACAAATCTTCGCGAAACTCTTGTTGCTGCACCGCTTGGTATAAGTCTTGGTGAGTGGCCGACACAATTCGCACATCCACCGGAATGTTTTTGGTTGAGCCCACCGGGCGAACTTCGCGCTCTTGCAAGGCGCGCAATAACTTAACTTGCACGCTTAGCGGGGTATCGGCAATTTCATCAAGGAATAAGGTGCCACCTTCAGCCGCCTGAAATAAGCCCTGATGCGCATGCGCGGCACCACTAAATGCCCCTTTGGCGTGACCAAATAGCTCTGACTCAAACAAACCTTCAGGGATAGCAGCACAGTTTACTGCCACAAATGGGCCCGAATTACGCATACTTGCTTGGTGAATAGCCTTAGCCAGCAACTCTTTACCCGAGCCGCTTTCACCTTGAATCATGATATTTACATCGCTCGGTGCCACTTGCTGAATTTGTTTAATCAGCACTTCCATCACTGGGCTACGGCTAATAATGTCGCTTCGCCAAGCGGCTTTATCACTGCTGCTATTATCTTCCGATACACTAGGCTGCAAACGCAGTGCATCAGCGACTTTAGCCAGCAGCTCTTGGCTATCAAAAGGTTTGGTTAAATAACCAAATACACCCTGTTGGGTAGCCGCAATGGCATCAGGAATATTGCCATGAGCGGTTAATAACATGACTGGCAGACTAGGATAAAGCTGCTTGATGGCATTAAACAAAGCCAAACCATCCATGCCATCCATGCGTACATCACTAATCACCAGTTGGGCTGGATAACTCTCTAATTCTGCTAAGGCTGCTTTGGCACTAGCCACTGCATGTACTTGATAACCTGCAGATTGCAGACGTAAGCTAATAAGGCGTAATAGGCTGGGATCATCGTCCACAACCAAAATATTGCCACCTTGGTGATTAATTTCGTTCATTTAATTGCTGCTCAATTCTGGTGAGTTCTTCCAACTGCATCTTTAATGCCGCAATTTGCTGCTGCAATAATATTTGTTGTTGCTCTTGGTTAGAGCCTAAATCTTCGTATTTATGCTGCCAACGCAAACCGTCTAAAATCTGGTCATTTAGCGCCACTATCATGCCGTGTTTTGCATAAGGGTTATTGGTGATTACCGCGCGATTAAAGGCCGCATGGGCGCGATGTGGATTTTTAACCGGCGACTTTTTATAGGCGTAAAGTAATCCTAGCTTTATACCGTTATTACCCAATTCAGGGTCTAAGTTCAGCAGCTCTAACTCATTAAATATTTGGTCTTCGCTTAGCTCATTTAAGCGTAAATAATAAGCGGCAGGGTCAAATTCACCTACCTTAATGGCTAGGGCGTCGTTAACTGGCACCACCTCATTATTAGGCTGTAATAGTTGGCAGCCAGACAAAGCTAAACAAAGCATCCAGCCTATATACATCTTAACTTTCATCTAATTCGCTTCCTTGTAATCCCTCTACAACAAATCGGCTGCCTTTATCTAATCGCTGATAGTTTAAGTTAGCATGTTGTCGTTCAACTAATTCTTTCGCAATAGTTAGCCCTAAGCCGCTGCCTTTAAGCCGTGGGTCTTTGGCAGACTTACCTTGCACAAAGGGCTGAAAAATTCGCTGTTGTAGCTCTTCATCAATGCCCTCGCCTTGGTCATCAATGTATACACTCACCCCACTCACCGTGGAAAACGCACCAAGTTTAATTAGCCCACCTTCTGGCGAAAACTTAATCGCATTGGATAACAGATTATCAATAATTACCCGCAGTTGCTCTTGATTGGCTAATACCGCGGCTTGACTAAGCTCTAATTTAACCTGTAGTTGACGGCTAGATAAACTCAAACGATGCGTCGCCAACACTTTTTCCATAAGCGGCTTTAAATCCACCGGATGATGAACTTGCTCACCAGGTGTATCGAGCAGTAAGTTAAAGTCGAGTAAGGCTTCAATCAGTTGTTGCAGGCGTAAGCTGCTTTCTCGAAGAATTTCGGTTATCTCTTGCTGTTGAGGATTGAGTGGCCCGGCACTGTTATCGTAAAGTAACTCATTCCCCTCACGAATAGCCGCTAACGGCGTTTTAAGCTCATGCGAAATATGCCGAATAAAGGCGGTTTTTTGCTGCTCTAAGCTCAGTAAACGCAAGCGCATATCGTCTAGTGCATCGGCAATTGCCATTACCTCAGTAGCGCCACTCACTTTAATTGCTTGATCAAACTCACCCGACTTAAGCCGAGCTATTTGCGGCCTTAGTTGCTGCAACGGACGAGTAATTACAAGTACTAACAACACTGCGGCGGCTAAGGCAAACGGTAAACTAATCATGCTAAGCAATAAACGCTGCTGAGCTTGCTGAGTATTGTTTTGTAGATCCATGGCCAGTTCATTAATCAACGTTTGGCTGCGCAGATCAAAATCACGGCTCAGCTCAGTAAAGCGCGAAAATTGCTGATTAAGCGCAATTTTTTGTAAGGGCTGAGGGCGCTCCATTAACTCTTGCAAGGACTGCAGTTGCTGCTGTAATTCGGCAACAATGGCCAATAAATCAGGATCTTCGGTGTTTTCTCTTTGTTCAATTAAGGCGCGAGATACTCGCTGCCACTGACGGCGATAAAGCTTGAGTAGGTTTTGGTCGGCCACCACCCGAAACTGCCTCGCACTGCGCTCTAAGTCCAGTAAAGACTCATCAATGCGTTTACTGCCAGAGACCACTTTTGCCGCCAAAAATGCGGTATGCTGCCCCTGCATAGACACTTGCTGCAAGTAATAAGAAGCCAATGATAGGCTGAGTAATAAAGGCAAACCTAAGGTTGCCAAAGCCCAAAAGCTCAGTCGCCTAATTGACACTAGCGCGCGAAAATTAATCAAACACCTATCCCTAGCATGGTTCTTAATAAAACAGCCGCCTATAATGCCAGAGATGGACAAAAATCCCACTGTCGCCAATTAGAGACAGCCCACCCAGCTCACACAAAAGGTCACTAAATCCTTGTTTTTATGTGACACCGTAAACATTTATTGCTAGCAACCAACAAATAAAATACGTTTTTTTAGTCACCTGTCGCCTATTGGCGACAAACAAATACCTTTTGTCTTACTAAGATATTGATCTTTAAAGCCTTAAATATCTGGCTCAGTTTGTGCTGTAAGGCACTAAGCCTTGATAGCGAGCGATTTCCCCTATCTCGCAACGGCATTCATTTAAGGAAGTAAAAATGGAACAGTTTGATCAACGTTGTATTCGAGTCGGCGATTGGATATTTGAAATAAAAATGGTGCGTGCTATTCGTGTTAGTGAATACGGTCAACCCTACGACGCCTGCGCCAATATCAACTTTAATGGTACTCAAGCCTACATCGACAGCCAGCTTACCCGTGTAGACAATGCCTTTAGCGGCAAAGATTTTGCTGCCTTTGTAGAATTTTGCCAAGACATGGGCATTACCGACGCCACCTACGACCGCTATTCACAGGGCAAACGCCGCAGCCGCAATATTACGATTGGTGAAGACCAGCGACAATCACCCAAAGTGGTCAACTTTCCAGCAAGCAATATCTAATTATACTGAGTGGTATTTTGCTCAAGTAGTGGTCGAAAAGCGCTCAATTTAGTTTGATAAGCGCTAGTGTTAAGGGCTTGCCGATGGTAATCTCAAAGATTGGACAGACAAATTTGTTTAGTCCAAAAGCAAACACAAAAGATCATAAAATAAAGGATATAAACGGACCATGAAAGTAGGTTTGGTTGGTTGGCGCGGCATGGTGGGTTCCGTGTTAATGCAGCGTATGCGCGAAGAGAGCGATTTTGCCCACATAGCTCCGGTTTTTTTTAGTACATCTCAAGTAGGTATTGCTGGCCCAGATGTGGGCACCGGCGAAACCACCTTGCAAGATGCCTTCGATATCGACAGCCTAAAAGCCATGGATACCATTATCACCTGTCAAGGTGGTGATTATACCAAAGACGTTTACCCTAAATTGCGCGAAAGCGGTTGGGATGGTTACTGGATTGATGCCGCCTCGGCGCTGCGTATGGAAGATGACGCAATCATTGTTTTAGATCCAGTAAACCGTGACGTGATTGACAATGCCTTAAGTAATGGTGTGAAAACCTACGTAGGTGGTAACTGCACCGTTTCGTTACTGCTAATGGCGATTGGCGGCTTGTTCGAAAAAGACTTAATCGAATGGGTAAGCCCAATGACTTATCAAGCGGCTTCAGGTGCTGGTGCGCGCAATATGCGTGAGCTCATCAGCCAAATGGGCGACATTCGTGACGATGTAGCCACAGAACTTGCTGACCCAGCTTCAGCTATTCTCGACATTGATCGCAAAGTAGCTAACAAAATGCGCAGCGACGATTTCCCTACCGATCAATTCGGTGTGCCACTGGCGGGTAGCTTAATTCCTTGGATTGATGTGCCTCTGGCTAGCGGCCAAAGCAAGGAAGAATGGAAAGCTCAAGTTGAAGCCAACAAAATTTTGGGTACAAGTGATAGCCAAACACCTATCGACGGTATTTGTGTTCGTATTGGCGCCATGCGTTGTCATAGCCAAGCGCTTACCATTAAGCTGAAGAAAGACATTCCAGTGGCTGAAATTGAAGAAATTTTAGCCTCTCACAATGATTGGGTAAAAGTGATTCCGAATGACCGTGAATTATCGGCACAAGAACTTACTCCAACCAAAGTAACCGGTACCTTAAATGTACCTGTAGGCCGCATCCGCAAACTAACAATGGGCCCAGAATATATCTCGGCATTCACTGTTGGTGACCAATTACTTTGGGGCGCTGCAGAGCCACTTCGTCGCATGCTACGAATTTTAATCGGTAAGTAATTACTGGCATTCGACATTGCATACGCCCAGCCTCAAACGCTGGGCTTTTTTATGCCGTCTATTTAGTCTCTCTGCAGCATTCACTGTCTCTAAACGTTCTGCACAACATTCATTACAATGGCTGAGTTAAAATTAAGCGGTAAATTGTTTTCATAGCTGAGTAAAATTTACTAAGCTGTTGATAAGATAAAAATCCTCTGTTTACTTATTTTTGAAATTGTAGGAAGCGTAATGAAAAAAACCTTAATTGTAGCCAGCGCCATCGCCCTATTGAGCGCTTGTTCTAGCTCTGCTCCTGAGCAAAACCAAGGCGTAATGATTACCGAAAGTTCTACCGATGTAGTGGATTGCAATATTCTCGGAGTTTTTAACGTTGATCCACAAAGTTTAGAAAGCGATAACGGCAAACAAGAGCTAAGCCAACGCGTTCTTGATTTAAAAGGTAATGCTGTACAGTTGATTCCGTTAAGTACTGCTGAGCCAGAGTTAGTTAGCGCACATGTATATCAATGCCCAGAGGCTTCTTAAGCCGCCTCAAACTCGGATATATAAATATTTGATTAAGTAATGTTGTTTGCATGATCCAATACTGGAAACGCAAGGTAGCAGTAAACAACCCAGTATCGATGGAGCTCTTATGAGCGAGAAAATTTTAAAGAAAGCCACGCTAAATTTAAAGAAAGCAGTGCCTTTGATGATGAAACATCAAATTCCTGCCACACCCAGCAACTATGCTTTGTGGTATTTGTACGTTGATGATCAAAACCCTGAGCTTAACGCCGCCATCGACGAAATAATCAGTGAGTACGACACGGTACCTACCACCAGCAGCCAAGTCTTGTACCAAAATCATATCGCCAGCCAAGACGAGCTAGATATGAAAAGCATGCGCCAAAGCCTAGAAGCTATGGCGACCGAGCTCTCGCAGACCATGCAAGACACGGGTTCCGATGCCAATGCCTTTCAATCGAGCATTGATAAAAGCTTTGCTAAGTTAAACCGCATTGAAGAAGACGGCATTCCGCTTGAACAAGTACTTGGTCTAGTGCGCAACCTTATTGATGACGCCACCAACATTCGCCAAAGTACCGACTTTTTCAACTCTCAATTAGGTAAAGCTCAAGCTGAAATTGAGAACCTTAAGACTCAGTTAAAAGAAACAGAAAAAGAAGCCTTATACGATGCACTAACTGGCGTACTTAACCGCCGAGCCTTTGATGCCGACTTTAAAGATGTGATTGAATCCAGCCCGGAAGGTCTATGTATTATTATGACCGATATTGATCACTTTAAAGCCTTTAACGACAACTATGGCCACGTATTGGGTGATCAAGTGCTTAAAATTGTTGCAAAGCGAATCACCGAAGCCTGCCGAGAGGGAGCTAAAGCTTATCGCATTGGCGGTGAAGAATTTGCCATTATCTGCGCCAAATCGAACCTGCGCTCTGCGCGGCATTTAGCTGAATCAATACGCAGAGCAATAGAGAAGTTAAGCCTTAAAGATAGGCGTTCTAATCAGCGGATCGACAATATTACCTGTTCTTTTGGCGTGGCAGAATACAACGTAGTGAGTAAATCAAAAGCTATTGTAGATGCCGCAGATACTCAGCTCTACGAAGCCAAACGCTTAGGCCGTAACCGTGTAATGCCAATTGTAAGTTAATGATTAGCCGAGCGACTTAACAGTGAGCTCGGCTATGCTTTGCCATTTACAATACAATTTAATAACAATTCTCCTAGCTAAATCACAGCAAAATCACAAACACTTGATACATTGAATAGCATAACTAGAAAAATCGTTAATATTCATGAAAAAACGTATTGCCATCATATTGCCTACGCTGTCGCAAACTATCGATCAACAAGTGATTCGAGGCATTCAGGCAAGTTTAGATCCCCAGCACTATAGTTGTTTATTCATGCCCATTGGTTATTTACCGGTGGCAGAGCAGTTTTCCGATAACGACTTGTGGCTTATCAAACAAATTCCTAGCCTAGCGATAGACGGCGTGATTCTTTATGGTGGCGGCGTAGGTTACAAAACCTCAGCTGAGATAATGCAAACCTTACTCGAGGCTTTGGATACCCTTCCGATCATCAATATAGGCTCTGTATTAGACAATATTCCCTCAGTATTAGTTGATAACTACAGCGGTATGTATCAACTAACCCAACACGTACTAGAACGAGGCTGTAAAGACATTGTTTATCTTGATGGACCCAAGGTTAATTTTGATTCACAACAACGCTTCAATGCCTTTAAAGACGCCTTAACCGAACATGGATTAAGCCTGCCCGAGCAACAACACTTGGTAGGCGATATGACGCCAGTTTGCGCAGCTGCTTTGTGCAAGCAATGGCTACAACAACACAAGCGTATTCCCGATGCGATTATGTGTGTAAACGACCTGAGCGCCAAAGGCGTAATTGAAGAATTAGATAGACAACAAATCGCCATTCCAGAACAAGTTTTGGTGACCGGATTTGATGACTTTGAATATGCTGATGCCATTCGCCCCAGCTTAAGCACCGCTATTTACCCAGCGCAACGAGCAGGAGCTTTAGCCGCCCAGCTTATCTCAGACCGCCTTCAGGGCACCCAATTAGAACTGCAATATCAACTAGAAACCATGGCAAGGTTTCGTGCGAGTACTGGTGCCCCAGTTAAAGATTCGGCCTTACACAGCAACGATGAACAACGCCGGCTGTTAATCCAACAGCGAGACAGCAATGCGCAACGCTTGGCGGTAACCCGTTTATTACACCAACGACAAGGGCTAGATAACATTCTTAGCGCAGCGCAAGACACGCTTAACGAATTAGGCATTCCCGAAGTATATATATACCAACATCAACGCTCCGAGCAGGGTAAAAGCCTAAACTATTTAGCCCATAGCCTACATCCACACCATTTGAACATTGAAGAATCACATCAAACACTACCTGCCGCTTTTAACCGGGCGATAAGCCCAGACGTACACCGTGGTTTATGGGTCATTAGTGAACTAAAAAACGACCAACAGAGCTTTGGGTATTTGGTGGCGCTTACCGAAGAGGTGCATGCCGAGTTTATAGAATTTATGGCGCCGCAAATCGCCGATATTATCGACCATCAGCGCTTACTGGATGATACAAAGCAGTACCAAGAGCAGGTCGAACTCAGCGAGAAAATGGCGGCCCTAGGTAGTTTAGTTAGCGGCGTAGCACATGAAATTAACACCCCGCTGGGTAATAGCTTATTGGCCGCTAGCCACCTTAAAGAGCAAATTGCTCAGCTGGCTCAATTGATGGCCAACCAAAAGCTCACCAAATCAAATTTTGAGAAGTTTATAGAAGATGCCGGTAATACCAGCGAAATCATCATCAGTAGCGCCCAGCGCGCCGCCGAGCTAATAACCAGCTTTAAACAAGTCGCCGTAGACCAAAGCTACGAAGAACAACGTAATATCAACTTAGCCGATTATATTGAAAAAGTACTGCGTAGCTTGCAGCATCAATTGAAAGGGACTCCCGTTGAGCTACACACTGATTTAGACAGAAATATCGTCTTGTTTACCTACCCCGGCGCCATCGCCCAAGTGATGACCAATTTATTTGCTAACGCCTTACTGCATGGCTTTGAGTCTGGACGTCGTAAAGGGGCGATTCTCATCAGCCTTAAAAAACTAAGTAACGGCGCACAGCTTTGTATTAAAGACGACGGTAAAGGTGCTAGCCAGGAAACTTTAAGCCACATTTTTGAACCCTTTTACACCACCGCCCGAAGTGATGGAGGCTGCGGCTTAGGCATGCACATTGTGTATAACCTCATCACTCAAAAACTACAGTGGCAACTGCAGGTTGAAACGCAAATTGAACAAGGTTTTAGTTTCAACATTACTATTCCGCGACCAGCACTAAACCAGGCTGCGGAGCAGCATTAAATACCAAATAATAACAATGCAATGTCGGTGGAAGTCGGTTTTTTCGTGCCGATAATCGTCGATTATTGCTTACCCATTTAGCTAACGGTAGATCGGTAAAATTATTCATAACCGCTCTTTTATCTTGTTAATCACCCAACTATTTTGGCGTAGGCCCCATTCGCGGCCGTGAAACTTTAATGAATATTCTGTACTCGTAAATTGCTTTTTCTCACCCCACCTATTCAGCAAATTTGATAGAATAAGCTCGCGGCAATGTTGCCAAGGTAATACAACGAATTATTGATGACTCTTAGCCAGAAAAAGCGCACTCAAATTATTGATGCTGCGATTAGCGAATTTAAAGCAGCCGGTTATGCTGCCACCAGCATGGATCGCGTGGCTCAAGTTGCCCAAGTGAGCAAACGTACGGTGTACAATCACTTTCCCAGTAAACAAGCACTGTTTGTGGGTATAGTGAGCTTAATGCTAGAGCTCATTTCTGCGGCAACTCAGATGGAATTCGCTAGTCAGCGAAGTTTAAGCGAACAGTTGAGAGAACTCGCCAATAAAGAGCTGGCCTTATTTGCCGACCAAGAGTTTATTGCCTTAGCACGTTTAGTAATTGCAGAAGCGATTCATATGCCCGAGCAAATGGTGGCCACCATGCAGCAAATGTCGACTTTAGAAAACAGTATTAACAACTGGTTTGAAAGCGCCGCAAAAGAGGGTTTATTAAGCACCGACAATCCTTCACTGGCATGTACTCAGTTTATGTCATTGATTAAAGGACAGTGCTTTTGGCCGCAAATAATTAGTCGCTCACCGATGCCGTCACCCGAGCAAATTGAAGAAATTGTCGATAGCGCTATTACGATGTTTTTAAGCCATTATCAGGCAAAAGCTGCCCACTAAAATGGCCAATATTCACCCTTTTATTACCCGCCAAGGTTGGCTCTAGATGCTTAAAGTTATTGGCTTAATTGCCTTATTGATGATCGGAACCCTTGTGGGTTTAGTCATGTTCCCGCCGCCAAGCAGCCAGTTTCAAGACAGTCCATTGGCAAGCAAAACACTAACACCAGAGCCTCAAGCGCAAATTGATGGTATCGCCAATGCTGCTAGTCTTTTATGGCTACCGAATCAACAACGCTGGTTGGTTGGCACACTGGCCCCGCAAACTGTTTTGGTGAATGGCTCAGCACAACTCGCTTATCTTAATCAGCAATTAACCAGTGCAGAATTAGAGCCGCTGCCTGCCAGCGGCGATATCGCCGATCTAGCCTTGCTTGATGAACACTTAATTGGTATTTCTGGTGATGGCCGCTTACTCTATTTTGAAGCTCACCAGCAACGCTGGAAGTTTGTTGATAAACGTAAATGGCTACGCGGAGGTTTGCACCATAAAACCGCGGGTTTAGTATGGGATCCCAAGGCGGGGCTATTTTATACCTGTGAGCGCGAAGGCTTAAAACGTTGCTACCGCGCAGATCGTGATGGCCAGCAGCAAGACGAATTTGATTTACAGATTACAGAACAACAGCAAGCTAGCTTGGCTCAATATCAAATTGGCAGCATGACCTGGCACCAAGGCCAATGGTACGCCTTGAGTTCTCGCTATAGCAGTTTATTGCAGATAGAGCCTGAATCTGGGCAAGTACTTAATGTGATTGCATTAGCCCAAGAGGATACCGCTCAAGCCATTGCCAGCGACGGTGACAAACTTTGGTTACTCTCGGTAATACGCCAGCAACCTGAGACCATTAAGCTGGCTACCATTCCTTTACCTTAAAGCGACTAGGAGCAAGTATGTTAAACGTTGGTATTATTGGATTTGGTTTATCTGGACGGGTATTTCATGCCCCGTTAATTACCGCCTGCGAACAACTTTCATTATTTGCCATTGCTAGCTCAAGAAAACAGGAAATTGCCGACAGTTACCCACATGCGCAGTGCTTAAGCCCAGATGAGGTATTGGCTCACCCTGAGATTGATGTAGTGGTTATTGCTAGCCCCAACACGCTGCACGCTCAACAAGCCGAGCAAGCAATGAAAGCCGGCAAACATGTGATTGTAGAAAAACCCTTAGCCATTGATAGCGAACAGTGTTTGCAGCTGCAACAAGTTGCCGACGAAACAGGTAAATGCCTAAGTGTGTTCCACAACCGCCGTTGGGATAGCGATTTTCTAACCATTCAACAACTCATCGCTAATCAAAGCTTAGGCAGCATTCATAGCTATGCGGCACACTTTCATCGCTACCGCCCAGTGGTAAAGCAGCGCTGGAAAGAGTTAGACCCACAGGGTGGTGGAGTACTTTACGATTTAGGCGCTCACCTTATTGACCAAAGCTTGTGCTTATTTGGAAAACCGGAAAAGCTTTGGGCACACATCGCCACGCAGCGAGAGGGGGCGGTAACTCCAGATTGTTTTGATTTACACCTCATCTATCCCTACAAAAAAGTACAGCTTAGTTGTAACTCTTTAATGGTAGAACCAGGGCCACGCTTTCAACTACATGGCAGCAAAGGCTCTTATGCCAAATGGGGCATGGATCCACAAGAGCAACAGCTGGCAGCAGGTTTGTCGGCCAAGGCGCGTATTTTTGGCCAAGACGCCAATCGCAGCGAAATTCATTTAGCGGATCAAGCTATTGTGCATAAGCCTTTAATAAAAGGTAATTATTTGGCTTTTTATGATAACTTTGTAGCAGCAGTGACTAAGGGTGAAACCTTGGCAGTAAACGCTCAGCAAGCCAGTGAGGTAATAGCCTTAATTGAGCTCGCCACACTTAGCCACCAGCAACAAACGATATGTTCAGTTAACTAAACACCGAACAGCATTTATCAATATTGCCCACTTTGCTCCCTCAAAGCGGGAATAAGAGGTGGCAAAGTGGTCACAGCTATAGCTTGTTTACTTATCTTTGTTGGTGCGTTGGTGCAATACACCATTGGCTTTGGTTTAGCGGTCATTGCCGCTCCTCTGTTATTTTTGCTCTCACCAATTTATGTACCAGGTCCCGTGGTCATTGTAGCGTTGGTTGTATCTACCCTAAGTGCTTTTGAACACCGAGCCAGTATCTCTTTTAAAGGCTTAACCGCCGCCCTATTAGGTCGAATTCCTGGATCAATTGCAGGCGGCGCGCTGCTGTTATGGGCTGACCTTAGTAAGCTGTCTTTTTGGCTAGGCTTATCGGTACTGATTGCCGTTGCGATTAGTTTGTTCCCCATACGTTTAACCCCAAGCCCAAAGCGTTTGGCTTTAGCGGGATTTATGTCTGGATTTATGGGTACCAGTAGCTCGATTGGCGGGCCGCCAATGGCCCTGCTTTTACAGCATCAACAAGCCAGTTATTTACGGGCAAACTTATCGGCGTTTTTTGTCACTAGCTGCATAATGTCTTTGATAGTGCAGCTCTCTATTGGTTTTATGTCGCTAGCACATTTCCAAGCAAGCTTGCCGCTAATCCCCGCAGCGCTATGCGGAGCATGGGTGGGTCGCCGTTATGGCAAACGATTACCACAACAGTGGATGCGGGCTTTTTCTTTAAGCTTATGTGCCATATCTGGCGGTAGCGCAATGGTTAGCTACTTTTTATTGGCCTAAATCTCAAAATCATTATTAACCAATATATTTGTCATACAAATATTGTATAATCGCTCATCATAATCAAACAATTACCTGTATTAGCTGACAAACGCCCTATTCTTAGTTACCTCCAGTAACTCAAATATTCTTGTGCGGCTAGGTAAGGAATAGCGTGTCTTCTCAAACATACCTTAGAAAAAACATTGCCTTAGCCTGGCCATTAGCGCTAAACGGCTTGTTGATGCAGTCCATGTTAATGGTGGATACCCTGCTGGTATCCCCTCTTGGTGAAATCCCTTTAGCTGCAATGGGGATAGCCGCAACACTGGTAGCGTTTATTTTGGGTATTCAAATGGCCTTAGCCAATGGCTCGCAGCTAGTGCTTAGCCGCGCAGTGGGCTCGGGCAATAGCGCGTCTGTCGCAAAAGGCTTTTGGGCTGGGCTTATTATCAACTTCACTGTTGCCTTAGTCTTTTGGCTGATTTTGTCCTTTGGCAACCAGCCTATTGTGGCAGCACTGACCGATGATGGTTTACTGCAGCAGCAAATCATCAGCTACTTATCGTATTCTAAATACCTAGTGCTTTTTACCGCCATGACTCAGGTGATAATTGCCCTGCTAAATAGCCAAGGTAAAAGCAAAATACCGCTCAAAGGCTACTTGATAGAGATGCCTATCAACGCGGTGTTGTCGTACTTTTTAATCTATGGTTTTTCCAATACCCAAGGCATGGGACTAGAGGGTGCTGCCTTAGGTAGCTTGGTGGCCATAATGATTAGAATGAGCTATTTAACGATTTGCGTTAAAGCCGATCCCAGCCTCGATCTAAGGTTTAATCAAAACCTTAAGTCTCTGCTTAACAGCCTTCGTTCACATGCTAACGAAATATTCCCGGTTGCCGCCAACGTCACCATTCTGCAAATTGGCATTAGCATTTACCAACTGCTCTACTCACAGCTTAATATTAACGCTTATGTGGCTATTACCTTGGTCACGCCATGGCTAAGAGCTGGCACTCAGTTTATCGCCGCCTGGGCACATTCTTCAGCAATTAGTATTAGCCAAGCCATTGGTTCTAAAAACCTGAATAACCTAGGAAAGAACGTTGATAAAAGCATCGATGTATCCGTAGGCATCTCAGTGCTATGCGCCATAGCTTTTGCTGGCTTAAGCTTTATATTGCCTAACATTTACCCCGACTTAGATGCTGAAACTTACCAAGCCTTAAGCCTTATTGCCCCACTATATATCTTCTTACCAATAGTTCGTGGTTACAATACCGTGCATGGTCACGCACTAAGAGCCTTAGGTAAAACCACCTCAGTATTCAAAATTAACTTCATCGGGCAATGGCTTATCGCTATTCCATTATGTGCCGTGTTAATTTTGCATTATGAAGTGTCGATATTCTGGGCCTTTGCGATTCAACCCTTTGAAGAAATCGTTAAAGCGCTGCCATTTAGAATGTTGGCAAGAAAGTCCTTGAAAGAGTTCGATCATCAAAAAGCGGAAAAGCTGATGTATGACTAAGATGTGGTCGCTCATACTCGATCTTACGCATACATTGGAAAGTCCCGACAAGAGCGTACAGTTATCTCGTAGTGTGGCGTAACTCAAAATTGGACATCAACGCGTTAGGAAAGTAATTTATGCTGTAATGTTTTGGCTAACCCTAAGCTATGCATACTCAGTATTAACGCCTCGTTAAGAGGCAATAAAATTGTTGGCTAAAATTAGCGACGAAGGAGCAAAAGCCAACTGTTTTTTGTCCTTTTAAACGACTTGTTAGCGAGATTTTGGCTATTCTTCGTTTTGCGTTGTAGTAGGAAAACCTACTAAATTCGCTTTTCCAGGCACATCTTGAAAAATAAACCCAAACTTTTTTTGCTGCCAAACTAAAAAGCCGCCCTCGGATTGACCACATTCAGGGCAATGAAGGTTTTGAGCGTTATGCTTTTCGCTATGCCATGTACACAATATAAAATGTAAACCACAAGAAATACATTTTGCCTTCTTTTCTATGAATGTCTCTGTAGTGGGAACTATGCTTTCTATATATTCATTACCTTTTTTAGAAACAAATAATTCATCACCTTTGGATTCTAGAAAACCATGAGAAAGGAGTTCAATTATAAATGACGGGTACTGCCCTGATATTTTTTCATTAGAAAAAAATGGGCTACCACCGATGACTATTCCATAAAATTCAAGAGGTTCTACATTTATTATTGTAACTGATGATTCCTCTAGGATGCACCTAGTGAGAATATCCATTGCGTAGGCACTAATAACATTTTCAGGATCTTTTTCTAGTAGGCTTATACTCAGCGCTGAAGATAAAGAATCAATTTCACTTTTAGTTAGTTGAGCTTTAGCTGGCAACTTGCCGCAAGCCACAAGATCATAAACGTTATTTCTCGATTTTATTAACTCTTTATTGGAAAAACCTTTCGTCATTTTAGTGTCAGTATGAACACAAGAGTGACAAGTTATGCAAACTGGAATCAAATTATCGATGTCATTCGTACCACCATTAGACTTTTCTAAAATATGGTGGACTTGAATTTGAAGAGGCATAAACTGCCTACAAATACAGCAATGCCTTGCAGATTTAGATAATACTTCTGCTACGGTTTCTTCAGGGATACTCATTATGATACGACTTCCATCTCGCTAACGCCGCAATCAGCGACAGACTAGTTGTTGATTGTTTTGTGTAACAATGGCGAAGCCATTCACAAAACGAGCGACGGCTAGGCTGTCCAAACCGCGTAGCGGTTGATGCTGGATTGCCTTGTTATCACATATCAGCTTCATCAATTAAGCCATTCAATCCTGCTTCTTCGATATAGCCATTACTTTTTACTTTTTGATGAAATACAGTGAGAAATTCGGTCAGAGTTTTTTCAAAAACCGGCTCTACACCTAAATCAAGCTCACAAAAAATCCATCTACCATCGATCTTTGCGTAACCAAACTGCTGTCTTCCAGGCGACTGAAAAATCGGAACAAAAAGGTCTGCAATCTTATCAAGTTTGTACGACTTTAAGTATTCAGGTTCAGTAACTATCGAACTTGAGTCAACTGGCAATAGGCGATTCAATCCAAAAACACCATCTGACCTTTCTGACTCAAAGGAAATTAAATTGTAGAAAGCGACATAATCATCAGGAACACCTATCTCTAATAGCTCATCGAGCCCCTCAGATTCTGAAAAATTAAGCAGTTTGTAAGCGCTGGGATAATTAGCCTTCAAGTCCTTAAATATTTCGTCCATAGCTAGTTCCTAATGAGTGATAACGCCCACTTAAGCGGACAAAAATTGTTGGCTAAAATGTTGAGGAACGAAAACAGCCAACTGTTTTTAGTCCCGCTTAATTGGCTTGTTAGTGCTCATTGCCACTCAGTCCATTCTGACCAACGCCCTTCAACAGTACCTGTTTTTCGAAGTTTATCTAAAACTTCTTCAGATAAGTACTCGGCATCGCATAAGTATGGTTTAGATATACCACCAGTATCTAAACTACCAAGAGTGTAATATTCAGCCATAGGGCGTATTGATGTATCTTGATGCGCTAAACGAATAAATAAATCACCAATTAGTGTTCCTAAAATTGTATCAAAAGGGTCTGTTTCTTCTTGTTGCCAAGTACAGTTATACCCAACTGAAACACCTTCTTTAACCTCAGGTCCTGATAACATCCCTTCAGTAAATTCTTCTTTGGAAATATTTGGACCCACAAGTATAGATTTAAATATTCTAAAGACTGCTGTATCAGCTATACACATAATATCTAACATTTCTCTTGGATGATTCACGCCCTCAAACTGAAGATCTTGGAATTTTTCCATAATATCAAAAGCGTAATATTCTTTTTCCGTACTCCATTCATGAGAATGAGCCAGAACCCCTGTGATAATAGGTTGATTTAACTCTTTGTATGGAGAACCAGTCCGTTCAGGAACTAAGTTTTTGATAGCGAAAGCTGTGCTTATAATTTTTTTGAGATGTCTTCTTCTTAATGTCAGTTTACATTCAAAAACTGCTAACACCGCACCTGCTAAATAGTATTTTTTATTGATAAGGTGTTTAGGATACGCAGGATGGAGAACTAAAATATCAACTTGAGGACTTGCCTCTCCATCGTGGCTTAAAATCCTGCCTTTAGTTACGATGTGATAGTTAGAAGGGAGCCAATTTCTTAAAAGTGCAGCCCAATTTTCCTCACCTTCATCACCAGCTGTACCCGGATCTTCTATACTTCGCGCAGAAATTCGCTTATATTCGGAAGATAGTTCGTGCTGTAATTGCTGCATAAATTGATTTAATTCTGAACGCATAAATATGACAACTCCATTTGAGCACTAACGCCGCAATTTGCGGCCGCAGTGTAGGTGCGAAGCACCGAAACGGAGGTCCAGTGAGCACAGCGAACGATGCAAGATTGCCTTGTTAGTTGCTCGTAGTTTATTCACAGTACGAATATACCTTACTTGGCCAATCGCTAGATTTCTTTTTGTATTTAGCTACTAGCCTATCAAAGTAAGGGTAATGCTTAGGTATCAATGAATTATTTCCGCCAAGCCATTTGTGAGTTGTATTTATAAGCTGGCCAATTTGAGAATATATAAACCTAACATCGGCGGTTCCCCTAAGCACTTCGTAGGCGACAAGATCAATTTGATGAACAATTCGATCAGTGGCTCCATTGTCATCTGGCCCCTCACTAAAAAGGCTGCCAAATGGTATTTCTTGGTTGTTTTTGGAGAAGAAAAAGCCCTTCTTTGATCCAGAAGATTCGGAGCTGCTCATAAATATTCGCTTCCACTCAGAGATGTCGTCTTCTTCTAAGTGCGAAAAGAAAATCTCAAGAAGCTTTATACTATTGTCTAGACGTCGCTGCCTTTGCGAAACAATATACGTCCTCAATGCAATAGCTCCGCCAATAATGATGACAAAGAACTTTATCCATTCCCTGATTTCTTCCGACGTCATTATTTCTCCATAGTTCGAATATTGTTGCAACTAACGCTAAGTATGCCGCACGTGCGGCCTATCCCATTCAATGAGCGCGCGGCCTATCACAAAAAGCATGACCTATATCACATTCGCTCATCAATTAATGATTTGATATTAACCCTTTGTCTACCTTAGTTTTTTACTCGGCATCAACCAATCGTCGAGCCATTTCTTTCATTGATCGCTTTGACAAATGACGCAAACGAAACCAGAAATACTGTGCGAATACGGCTCTTCACCGTTCTTGGTGGAAAGTCATATCAAGCCCTCCAAAGTGAAATAAAATGGCTCGCTTAAAGCGTTC